>URNQ01000010.1 GCA_900549245.1 uncultured Collinsella sp. | reverse complement strand
CCGCCGCTCTCAACGACGGTACCTACGGCAAGCGCGGCGCGCTGCTCACCAACCGCGGCAAGGCGCTCGCCGCCGTGGGCGACTACACGACGGCCGCTCAGGCTTTCTCTGCCGCTACGCAGGATGCTTCCTATGCCACGCCGTTCAAGGCCTATCTGGGCCTGGGCAATGCGCTGTTCCAATCGGGCGACTATGCCAACGCGGGAACCGCCTTCCGTCAGGCTGCCATCGACGGCGCCAATCCGGCTCCTGCCGCCGCACTCGGCGAGCTCGGTCGTTGCTTCATTAAGCTCGGCCGTCCGGCGGACGCCGTGGAGACCTACCGCACGGCTATCGACTTTGCCGGCCCCCGCGACGACACGCGTGCGCTCAACGCCGGCATGGGTCAGGCGCTTTCTGCCGCCGGCCGTCCCTCCGAGGCACTCGACGCCTTTAACACCGCTACTGCCGATGGCATCTACCAGCTCACCTCCGAGCAGGCCGATGAGCTTGCCCGCGTGCAGGATTCGCTTGCCGCGCTGTCTGCCCAGACGGCTATGGCCACGGCTCCGGCGCCCGCGATGGACGCTCCTGCCGTCGATCCGCTCGATCCTACGGGCGCGACCGGTCAGTTTATGCCTGATCCCTCGGACACCGGCTTCTTTACGCTGTCCGAGTCCGAGATGGTCCAGCAGGACCGTCAGGATCGTAAGCAGGCCAAGGTCCGTCGTCGCCATCGCCACACGGGCCTCAAAGTCTTCATCGTGCTGCTTCTGCTCATTTTGATCGCCGCGGGCGGTCTGGGCTTTGCCTACACGCGCGGCTTTGGCTTCCCGTCTCAGGAGTCTGTCGTTACCGATCTGTTCCAGGCTGCCGGCGACGGTGACGCCGCAAAGGCCGAGTCTTGCCTGGCCTCGAGCCTGTCCGAGGACGCTAAGTCGATGATCATCTCCTCGATTCCGCAGGGTGCCACCGTGTCCGTCGAGGGCATGGATCAGTCCATGACCGAGACGACCGCCAAGGTGAAGGCATCGCTGTCCAAGGGCGGCGAGCAGGAGTACACCGTCAAATTCGTGCGCTCCGACAACCATATCGGCTGGGCCGTTTCTTCGCTCGATATGGATTTCTCGGCTGCTGACAACCAGTAGTGACCTTATGGGATTTAGCTTTGCCCGGCGCTTCACCGCAAGTGAGGTGCCGGGCTTGCGCTAGTATGATGAGCTAGTAGTTTTCCAGCAATCATCCAACACATCAGGAGTTGCGTTGTTTTCTTTGATGGATATGTTCTTCGGTAGCTATGCGGGCGATCTTGCCATCGACCTCGGCACCGCAAATACGCTTGTCTCCGTGCGCGGCAAGGGCATCGTTATTCGCGAGCCCTCTGTTGTTGCCATCGACAAGAACGACGAGCGCATCCTGGCGGTCGGTATCGAGGCAAAGCGCATGCTCGGCCGTACGCCCGGCAACATCGTGGCCGTTCGTCCCCTGAAGGACGGCGTCATCGCCGACTTCGATGTTACCGAGGCCATGCTTCGCTACTTTATCGATAAGGCGTCCGAGAAGCGCTATCCGTGGACTCCGCGTCCGCGTGTTGTCGTCTGCGTTCCCTCCGGTGTCACGTCGGTTGAGAAGCGTGCTGTCTTTGAGGCCACGATCCAGGCCGGTGCCCGCCAGGCCTATCTGATCGAAGAGCCTATGGCAGCCGCTATCGGCGCCGACCTGCCCGTCGAGGAACCCACCGGCTCCATGGTCATCGACATCGGCGGCGGTACCACCGAGGTTGCCGTTATCGCTATGGGCGGCATCGTCGTTTCGCAGTCCATTCGTATTGCCGGTGACGAGTTCGATCAGGCCATCCTCACGCACGTTCGCGATGCCTACAACCTGGCCATCGGCGAGCGTACGGCAGAGGACATCAAGATCAAGGTCGGTTCCGCCGTGCCGCTCAAGGACGAGCTCGACGTCGAGGTCAACGGCCGCGACGTGATCACCGGTCTGCCCAAGACCGTGCGCATCGAGAGCGAGGAGATTCGTCGCGCGCTCAACAAGCCGCTCGACGAGATGGCCAAGGCCGTCAAGGACGCACTCGACGCTACGCCTCCTGATCTTGCCTCGGACCTTATGTACTACGGCATTTTGCTGACCGGTGGCGGCGCGCTGCTGCGCGGTCTCGACGTGCGCCTGCGCGATGAGACCGGTGTTTCGGTCAACGTCAGCCCCACGGCGCTCGATAACGTCGTTAACGGCTGTGCCCGCGTGCTCGAGGCCAATGCGTTTGATGGCGGCTTCGTCCAGACCAATGCTTAATTTCCAAAAGGTGGATTCCATTTGGCACGATCTTCGGGTTTCTCCACAAATCTGAATACCAAGCGACAATCAACGGGTATGCGCCCGTTGATTGTTTTCAGCCTGATTTCGGTGTTGCTGCTCACGTTTTACATCCGCGAGGGCGAGGCAGGACCGATTCATGCCGTGCGCTCGGGCGTGACGACGATTACCTCGCCGGTGCGCTTTGTGGGCTCGGCTGTGGCGGCTCCCTTCAATGCGATCGGAAACGTGTTCTCTAACCTTACGGCGTCGCAGGACACGCTTGACGAGCTTAAGAAGCAAAACGAGGAACTGACCTCTAAGGTTGCCGAGCTCTCCGAGGCTCAAAAGACCGCCGAGCGTCTGGAGGGGCTGGTCGGCCTGCAGTCGACCTATAACCTTAAATCGACCGCTGCTCGTATCGTCGGCGCTTCGGGCGATGCCTGGACCTCGACCGTTACCATCGACAAGGGCTCTGCCGACGGCCTTACCATCAACATGCCCGTGACGAGTTCTGCCGGTGTTATCGGCCAGATTATCGAGGTATCGGCCAAGACCTCTACCGTGCGCCTGATTGGCGACGAGAACTCCGGCGTATCCGCCATGGTGCAGGACACGCGCGCCCAGGGTATGCTGCAGGGTCAGGCTGACGGCACGCTGCGTCTTGAGTACGTGAGCGTCGACTCCGATGTTAAGGTTGGCGACATCATCGTGACCTCGGGCATTGGCGGTGTGTTCCCCAAGGGTCTTCCGCTCGGCACCGTCTCGTCGGTTGAGAAATCGGCTAACGACGTGTACTACACCATTGTGGTGCGCGCTCAGACCACGGCCGAGAACAACGAGGAAGTGCTGGTCATTACCTCGCTGACCGACGAACAGTCGGCCTCGGATGAGGACGTGAACACGGCCAACAGCACGCCGCAGGGAACGTCGCGCGATGCTGCGACCAAGACGAAGGACGAGAGCCTGGATGACAGTTCCGACACGTCCGAGACGACCGATTCCGGCTCGAGCGAATAGGGGGCATGTCCATGGACCTACACGAGCAGGGGATGAGCTCCCGCACGTTTGTAATCGCCGCCATTGTGTGCGTGCTGCTGCAGGCAGGCCTGGCACCGCAGATCTCCATTGCGGGCGGTCGCGTCAACTTCATGATTATCTTGGTGTGCCTAAGCGTGTTCTCGGGCGACCCGAACCGTGCCGTCGTGTGCGGTTTTTGCAGCGGCTTGTTCTATGACCTTTCCGCTGCCGTGCCGGTGGGCGTTATGTCGCTCCTGCTGACCGTGGGTTCTTTTGCCCTGGTGCATAGCGCCGCCGGTCAGACGGGCGGTAGCCCGAGTGCGCGCGGCGTCACCGTGGGCGCCTTCGCGCTCGTCATTAATGTGATCTACAGCATCATCTTGCTGTTTATGGGTTTGGAGACGAGCTTTGTCGTTGCGATCTTCGGCCATGCGCTGCCGTCTTCGATCCTGACGGGTCTGGTTGCCATTCCGTTTTTGATGTCCGGCGTCGTGCCGCAGTCCGGTTATGGATTCTCCGCACGTGGCGGACGCCAGACGGGCATGCGCTTTAAGCCCAAGACCCGTAAGCTCAAATAGGGGAGGCCCGTAGATGTCTTCCCAGATGACGGTTATTATCGCCGGTATCGTGCTGGTTGTGGCCATCGTGGTTGCGCTGGTCATCATGCGTCGCGGCGATTCCCGTTTTACCTACGATACGCAGCATGGAACGGCCCCGCGCGCCACCGAGGGCGAGGGCAATACCGCGGCGACCGCCTTTAAGGGCCGCTTTTCCATCCTCACCACGGGTGTGGGCGCGATGTTTGCGGCGCTTGCCGTCAAGCTGTGGGGCATGCAGATGGTCTCGTCGGACTATTACGAAAAGCAGGCTAATAGCAATCAGACGCGCACCGTTACCACACCCGCTGTGCGCGGCCGCATCCTCGACCGCAATGGCGTGGCGCTTGTCCAGAACCGTCCCTCACTTGCTGTCGTGGCCTACCGCGACCTTGCCGAGGATGAGGTTCTGGTTCGCCATCTTGCCAATGTGCTCGGCATGCCCTACGTGGCGGTTCTGCGCAATATCCAGGACAATTCCGAGGGCGCCCAGAGCCTGCATACCATCGCGACGGACGTCCGTCGCTCCACGGTTGCCTATATTCAGGAGCACGCCGGCGAGTTCCCGGGCGTCAAGATTGCCGAGCGTACCGAGCGCCAGTATCCATATGGCGAGACGGCATGCCATATCTTGGGCTATACCGGCACCATTACCTCCGAGCAGCTCGAGGCCCAGAATAAGAAAACCTCTGGCGATGATGATGCTTCTGCTGGCCGGATTACGTACCAGTCGGGCGATATCGTGGGCCAGGCGGGTGTTGAGAGCTACTACGAAAACCTGCTGCAGGGTATTCGTGGCGAGCAGACCGTCAAGGTCGATGCCTCGGGCAATGTGACCGGTCAGGCCGGCGCCGTGCCCGCCAAGGCCGGCTCCGACATTAAGCTCACGCTCGACCTTAAGATCCAACAGGCCTGTGAGACGGCGCTGGCGAGCGCCATCGAGCTTGCCAAGACCACTGGCTACAGCAATGCCGGCAACGGCGCTGTGGTGTGTCTCGATCCCAACAATGGCGAAATCCTGGGCATGGCGAGCCAGCCCAAGTTCGATCCTTCCGTCTTTATCGGCGGCGTCTCAAATGACGTGTGGACCGAGCTTAATGATGACAAGGGTTCGCACCCGCTGCTCAACCGCGCCATTAGCGGACAGTACATGTCGGCCTCGACCATCAAGCCGCTTTCGGCACTGGCCGGTCTTGAGTTTGGAACCTACACGTCGGGGCAGACGACCAACTGCACGGGCTATTGGACGGGTCTGGGCAAGTCGTGGGGTAAGTACTGCTGGCTGCATTCCGGCCACGGCACCATGACGCTGCAGTCGGGTATCGCCAACTCTTGCGACCCCGTCTTCTACGACATGGGCAAGGCGTTCTTTTATGACGAGCAACATCCTGAGGGCCTGCAGGAGGTCTTTCGTCGCTGGGGCCTAGGCAAGACCTGCGGTATTGATCTGCCGAGTGAGGGCGCGGGCCGTATTCCCGATGCCGAGTGGAAAGAGTCGTACTTTACCGACGCCTCTGCCGAGGACCGCAAGTGGAATGCCGGCGATATGACCAACATCGCCATCGGCCAGGGCGACATTTTGGTGACGCCTCTGCAGATGGCATGCGCCTACATGGGCCTTGCCAACGGCGGTAAGCAGTACGTGCCTCACGTGTTTTTGTCTGCCGTGTCGCGCGATGGCGACGGCGATGCCTATAAGTACAACGGCAAGGGCAAGAAGAAGCGCCTGGAGGCCAAGATCAACAGCGATTCGGATTTGGCTCTTGTTCGCAACGGCATGCACGACGTGATTTACACGGCATCGACGTCCTTGGCGGCTCACTTTGGCACCCTGACGCCGCAGGTATACGGCAAGTCGGGCACGGGCGAGAAAAGCGGCGAGGACGAATACGCGTGGTTTTGCGCCTATGCGCCGGCCGATGATCCCAAGTATGTCATCGCTACTGTCCTGGAGCAGGGCGGCGGTGGCTCAGATACCGCGATGCACGTCGTGCGCGATGTGCTCGGCGTGATTTATGACGAGCCCGATACCTCTTCGGCCTCGGGCGATTCTTCGGTTCGATAGGAGGTTGCGATGGATTTTTCTCCGGCGGATCTGTTCCGTTCAACCAAGACCGGCTCTCGCAGCAGCCTGGACCGCGTCAACAAGCAACTTTCGGCCTCGCGCGGCACGTTTCGCCAAAAGGTGCATATCGGTGTGCTCGTGGCCACAGTGGCGCTCGTCGCCTACGGTGCCATCATTATCTGGTCGGCTTCGCAGTTTAAGGCCGATGCTTCGTTCTCACGCCATCTGCTGGGAATTGGTATCGGGGCGTTGCTGGCGGTGCTGGTCTGGCGTACCGACCTGCGCGGTATTTCCAATTTCTCGACGGCGTTGCTCGTCATCGACCTGATCGTGATCTTCTCGCCCAAGATTCCGGGTCTGTCCTATACGGGCGGTCTGGGCATGACGGGCTGGATCAAGATTCCCGGTATCGGCTTGACATTCCAGCCGGTCGAGCTTGCCAAGCTCATCACCATCTTCTTTATTGCCACGCTTGGCTCGCAGTATAACGGCCGCATCGATACCGTTCGCGACTACGTCAAGCTCTGCGGCATGCTGTCCATCCCGTTTTTGGCCGTCGTCGCCATGGGCGACCTGGGCTCGGGCCTGGTCGTGCTGGTCTCGGGCGCCATCGTCATCTGCATGAGCGGTGCGCGCCGCGAATGGGTGCTGTCGACCCTGGCCCTGCTCGTGGGCCTGGTGGCCCTCGTCCTGGCGCTCGATTCGGTCTTTGATTCGTTGCTCGGCCACGATGTGCTCATCAAGCAGTATCAGATGAACCGCCTGACGGTCTTTATCGACCCCGATAATGCCGATTCGGACGATGCCTACAACCTGCAGCAGTCGCTTATCGCCGTTGGCTCGGGCGGCTTCTTTGGTAAGGGTTTGGGCCATGCGACGCAGTCGGCCGGCGGCTTTCTGCCTGAGTTCCACACCGACTTTGTCTTCGCCTTCCTGTCCGAGACCTTTGGCTTTTGCGGTTCCTTTTTGCTCCTATGCCTCTACGTGCTGCTGATCTTTTCGACGATTCGCGTCGCCTTTAAGTGTGAGTCGCTGTTCTTGCGCCTATCGTGTGTGGGCATCGTTGGCATGTGGGCGTTCCAGACCTTCGAAAACATCGGCATGTGCATTGGCATGATGCCGATTACCGGTATTCCGCTACCGTTTATTAGCTTCGGTTCGTCTTCGATGATGATTCAGCTGCTGACGGTGGGTATCGTACAATCCATATGGCGGCATCGTTCGGGCGCCGCGTAACCGCTGGAGGGGTTTGCTATGAAAATTCCCGTAGATAAGCTGACCCGCGCTTTTAAGATGGGCGCGTCCGTTAAGAAGGATTCCGATACGCCGGTGCGCGTCTCGGTCTATCTGGATTCGTCCGCCTCGCGCTTTCTGGCCGAGACGGTGCGTGACGCCTTTGTGCCGCAGACGACCTCGGGCATTGTGCGCGTCGAGCGTCTGGGGGAGGAGCGAATTGCTCCAAAGACCGATACCGATGTGGTACTGGTGCTCTCGTGCGGTTCCGACCGCTTGGAGAGTGCCGTGCAGGAGCTCGTGATCGCCGGCGCGCCCGTGTGCGTGCTTGCCGAGTCTGCTGTGGAGGTGCCGTTTATCGAGGAGTCCACGCCCATGCTCGGCGTGGTGGCGGCAACCAATAAGACGTATCTGCTCGAGACGCTTGCCCGCTGGATTCTCGATCGCACCGAAAAGGAAACGGCTTTTGCGGCGAACTTTGCCTTCATGCGCATCGCGGCGGCCAATCGTATCATCACCTCGTGCGCGCTCACCAATATGGCGACCGGTGCGCTGGTGTTTTTGCCGGGCGCCGATTATCCCGTTATGGCGCTGGCTCAGGTGGGCATGCTCTTTGAGCTCGCTGCCGTCTTTGGACGCGGCATTAAGCCTGAGCGCGGCTACGAGGTCGCGGGCGTGCTTGCCGGCGGTCTTGTGATCCGCGCGGTCACCCGTGCGCTCGTCAAGCAGACGCCGCATATTGGGTTTGCCGTCAAGGCGCTCACTGCTGCCGCGGGCACCTATGGCATGGGCCGTGCGCTCGTTTCGCTCTACGAGCGCGATGTCGACTACAGCCGTGCCAACGAGGTAGTCACTGCCACGTTCTCCCGCGTTCGCGATCTGGTGACCACGGTCGCGGGCGCTACCCGTCCTATGGCGTCCTACCAAGACGCATCCGATCTCGCTGCTTAGGGGTTTTCCGTTGCGCGTTCCGTATCAAGACTGCTTTCATTTAATTGAGCCGCTGCTCGCCAAGGTCGAAAAGCCGAGCCGCTATATCGATCACGAGTGGGGCACGCTTTCCAAGGCCGATGCCGACTACCGTTGCTGCCTGATCTACCCGGATGTGTACGAGGTCGGTCTGCCCAACCAGGGCATCGCCATCCTTTACAACATCCTTAACCAGGCCGAGGGCATCTCCTGCGAGCGTGGCTATGTGCCGTGGCCCGATATGGGTGACGCCATGCGCGAGGCGGGTATTCCCCTGCTGTCGCTCGAAGGCGCTGCCCCCGTCGCTTCGTTTGATATCGTCGGCCTGCATGTGCCGCACGAGATGGCGGTGACGAACTTCCTCGAGGCTCTCGACCTCGCTGGCATTCCGCTGTTGGCGGCCGACCGAGGCGAAGACGACCCCATCATCATCGCCGGCGGTCCCTCGGTGTACAACCCTGAGCCGTACGCGGCCTTCTTCGATGCCATCCTCATCGGCGAGGGCGAGGAATCGCTGCTCGAGACCTGCCAGCTGCATCGCCGCCTGCGTGACGAAGGAGTCCCGCGCGCGCAGATTGTTGAGCAGCTTGCATCCATTGCCGGCAACTACGTGCCGTCGCTCTATGAGGTTCGTCACGATGAGCCCTGCTCGCCGCATGGCTACACCGTGCCGCGTGAGGGCAAGGATGCTCCGGTCGTGGTCTACAAGCGCGTCGTCGAGGATTTCGGCGCCACGAATCCGCTGTCGCAGTCGTGCGTGCCCTATGCGCAGCTGGTCCACGACCGCCTGTCTGTCGAGATCCTGCGTGGCTGCGCTCGCGGCTGTCGTTTTTGCCAGGCCGGCATGACGTATCGCCCGGTGCGCGAGCGCTCGGCCGACCAGATCGTCTCGTCGGTGATTCAGGGTCTGGAAAAGACCGGCTATGACGAGGTGTCGCTGACCTCGCTCTCCACGACCGACCACTCCTGCATTCGTGACGTGCTCGGCAGGCTCAACCGTCGCCTGGAGGATACGGGTATTCGCGTGTCTATTCCGTCGCAGCGCCTGGATTCGTTTGGCGTGGATATGGCCGAGTCGGTCGCCGGCGAAAAGAAGGGCGGCCTGACGTTCGCACCCGAGGCCGGCAGCCAGCGCATGCGCGACATCATTAACAAGAACGTGACCGAGGAGGACCTGGACCGTGCGGCCAAGGCGGCCTTCGAGGCCGGCTGGAACCGCATGAAGCTCTACTTTATGATGGGCCTTCCCGGCGAGCGCGACGAGGACATCGTGGCCATCGCCAATCTGGCCGATCACGTGCTGGAGCTCGGTCGTTCCGTGGTGCCCAAGGCTCGTCGCGGCTCGATCTCGGTGTCCATTTCGGTTTCGGTGTTTATCCCCAAGGCTGCCACGCCGTTCCAGTGGTGCCCGCAGCTCGACTACGACGACGTCAAGCGTCGCCAGAAGCTGCTTATCACGAGCGTTCGCAACCGTGCCGTCGGCGTGCATTACCACGATGCCGAGACCTCGCTCATCGAGGCCGCGCTCTCCCGCGCCGGTCGTGACATGACGCCCGTCATCATCGATGCTTGGCGCTCGGGGTCTCGCTTTGACGCCTGGGTAGAGCATTTCTCGCTCGATAACTGGAAGGAGGCTGCTGCCAAAAACGGCATCGACCTCAATGAGCTTGTGCACCTGCCCTACGAGTTGGACTGGCGTCTGCCGTGGGAGCATGTGAGCCCCGGCTGCACGCGCGGCTTCCTCGAGCGCGAGTACCGTCGCTCGCTCGAGGGTGTCACGACTCCCGACTGCACTCGCACGTCGTGCACCGGCTGCGGAATCTGCCCCACGCTCCACGCCAAGAATGTATTGATGGGTGATCGCGCATGAGTGAGCGCCTGACCGACAACCCCACGCTCTTTAGACTTCGTGTTCGCTATGGCAAGCGCGATCGCCTTAAGTACCTGGGCCATCTCGAAGTAATCCATACCATTGAGCGCATCGTGCGCCGTGCGGGACTTCCCTATGCCGTCACGCAGGGCTTCTCTCCGCACATGCGAGTGGGCTTCTCTTCTGCGCTACCGGTGGGTACGTCGTCGATCTGCGAGTGGTATGACCTGTTTATGACCGAGTTCGTGGCGCTCGACGAGGCGTTTGGGCGCCTGGCTGCGGCGTCTCCGGCCGATCTGGCGCCCATCGAGGCGGCGTATATCGACGTGCGCACGCCGGCGTTGACGGCGCAACTCACGCGTCTGTCGTATCGCATCGACCTGCACTTGGATCCTGAGGCGCCCGTAAGCGCCGACGAGGTGCGTCGTGCGATCGACACGCTGCGCGCGGACCATGGCATCGACTACGCGCGCGGCAAAAAGAGCAAGCGCTTGGATTTGGATCACACGCTCGTGGGCTATGAGCTCACGGCGGGGGAGCGCCCGGACCATTTGGTGCTCATGCTCGACACCCATGCCGACAACGAGGGCTCCATGCGTCCGGAAATTTTGCTTTCTGCTGCTGATGTTTTGTTGCAGGGCTTGACCCCGGGCGTGGATGCACCTATTGTTTCCACCGGTATGCAAGACCTCGTGACCATCTGCTCCTACGATGTCGAGCGTCAGAATCAAGCATGCGAGGACGACGAGGGCCGACTCGTCAGCCCCATACCTGTGCGAACTTGTGGATTTGCTCCACATACTCGTTGACGGGGGTATTTTCGCCTGCTACTATATTCGGCTGTTGCACTAACTGATGCATGAAGGGCAAGTAAACATGTACGCAATCGTTAACACGGGCGGCAAGCAGTACAAGGTCGCCACCGACGATGTCATCACCGTCGAGAAGATCGAGGGCAATGAGGGCGACAAGGTCACCCTGCCGGTCATCTTCCTCAACGATGGTAAGAAGATCGTCACCGATCCCGACAAGCTGGCCAAGGCCAAGGTTACCGCTCAGATCGTTGAGCAGTTCAAGGGCGAGAAGCAGCTGGTCTTCAAGTTCCACAAGCGCAAGCGCTATCGTCGTCTGAAGGGTCACCGTCAGCAGCTCACCAAGCTGAAGATCGTGAAGGTCCAGGCTACGTCCCGCGCCAAGAAGGCTGTCAAGGCAGAGGCCGAGGCTGTTGCCGAGGCTCCCGTCGCCGAGTAGATTACACTCGTAACGAAAGAGTAGGTATACACAATGGCACACAAAAAAGGACTCGGTTCCTCCCGTAATGGCCGTGACTCCCGCGGTCAGCGCCTTGGCACGAAGCGCTATGCCGGCCAGACGGTAACCACGGGCACGATTCTCGTCCGTCAGCACGGCACTCACATCCACCCGGGTGAGAACGTTGGCCGTGGCAAGGACGACACGCTGTTCGCGCTGGTCGACGGTACCGTTGAGTTCCACAAGGGTATCAAGCACAGGGTCAGCGTACGCCCGCTCGCGAACGCGTAATTCACCCTTCATAGAGCACATATGTGGGAGGCACTTGAGTTTTAGGATTCAAGGGTCTCCCTCTTTTTGTAGGAGGCGATTCTGTTGTCACAGTTCACCGATATCAGCCGCATTAACGTGTGCGGCGGCGACGGCGGAGCCGGATGCATGTCGTTTAGGCGCGAGGCATTTGTCCCCAAGGGCGGCCCCGATGGCGGCGACGGCGGTCGTGGCGGCAATGTCGTCATCCAGGCCGATGCTCAGCTGTCTTCGTTGATCGATTACCGCTTTAAGCATCACTTCCGCGCCGAACGCGGCACGCACGGGCAGGGTGCCCGTCGTAACGGTAAGAGCGGCGAGGACCTTATTCTTAAGGTTCCCATGGGTACCGTGGTGCGCGAGCTCGACCCCGAGACGCAGACCCCGATGTTCGAGATTGCTGATCTGGTGCATGATGGCGAGCGCGTTGTCGTGGCGCCCGGCGGTGCCGGTGGCCTGGGCAACACGCACTTTGTGACGTCGGTGCGCCGCGCGCCCGCGTTCGCTCAGCTGGGCGAACCGGCCGAGGAGCATTGGATTGAGCTCGAGATGAAGCTTATGGCCGATGCTGCGCTCGTGGGCTTTCCCTCGGTGGGTAAGTCTTCGCTCATCGCGCGCATGAGTGCCGCCCGTCCCAAGATCGCCGACTATCCGTTTACCACGCTCGTGCCGAACCTCGGCATGGTGCGTGCCGGTGAGTATTCTTACGTCGTTGCCGACGTTCCTGGTTTGATCGAGGGCGCGAGCGAGGGCAAGGGCCTGGGCCACCAGTTCCTGCGCCACATCGAGCGTACGGCGCTGATTATGCATGTCGTCGACATGACGGGCGGTTTTGAGGATCGCGACCCGGTTGAGGATTACCGCATCATCAACCGTGAGCTCGAGCAGTATGGCGCCGAGCTTTCGGAGCGTCCGCAGATCGTCGTCGCTAACAAGTGCGATGCGCCGGGCACGGCCGACAAGATTGCCGACCTTAAGCGTGCGGCGCTCGACGACGGGCATATGTTCTTTGCCGTGTCCGCCGTGACGGGTGCCGGCCTCAATACGCTGATGCTTGCCGTGGGCGAGCAGGTGGCTAAGCTGCGAGCCGAGCTGGCGGTCTCTGATGAGCCAGTCGATCTTCGCGACGAGGAGTGGGAGCGCCGCCGTCTGCAGCGCGAGAAGCGTTTCCGCATTGTCCAGGAAGAGCCCGGTGCCTTCCGTGTGGTTGGTCGCGCGATTGAGCGCATGGTCATCCAGACCGATTGGGAAAACGAGGAAGCCGTCATCTACCTGCAGCATAAGTTTGCTCGTATGGGAGTTGACGACGCGCTCGAGAAGGCCGGTTGCCGTGCGGGCGACGAGGTCCGCATTTGCCAGCGTGCCTTTGACTTTGAGGGCGCTGAGGACTTCTCGGAGTACGAGGAGCTCGAGGACGCTGGCGAGGACGTTGCCGTTGAGGCCATTGACGTGGCCGACGTTGCGGATGAGGGCGTCGAGGTTGTCGATGCGGCGGATGTCGCGGACGATGCCGAGACCTCGGAGGGCGAGTAAGCCATGTCGCTGCGCGGTGGAATCGGTTTGCCCGAGCTGCCCATAAAAGAGGGCAAAGAGTTTCGGCTTGGCATTATGGGCGGCACCTTCGATCCGATTCATTACGGGCACTTGGTGACTGCCGAGCAGGCGCGCGAGTCGCTCGACTTGGACGCTGTGCTCTTTATGCCGGCCGGCTCTCCTGCCTTTAAGCTTGACAAGCCGGTGACGCCTGCCGAGGACCGTTATGCCATGACGGTTCTCGCCACCGCCGCGAATCCGGCTTTTTTGGCGAGATCGACCGTCCGGGCGTGACCTATACTGCCGATACGCTTCATGCCCTTCGCGACTTTTACCCGCCGCAGGTAAAGCTCTACTTTATTACGGGCGCCGACGCGATTATTGATATTGTGACTTGGCATGATGCCGAGCGAATTGCTGAGCTTGCTACCTTTATTGCGGCGACGCGACCGGGTTTTGATATCGATACGGCGCGTGCCCGAATCAAAGAGTCGGGGCTGCCGTTCGATGTGCGCTATATTCAGATTCCGGCGCTGGCGATCAGCTCGACGAACATTCGTAAGCGAGTTGCCCGCGGCATGAGCGTGCGCTATCTTACGAGCGAGTCTGTGCTCGGCTACATTCGCAAGCGCAGTTTGTATGTAGATCTGGGTCAAGAAGATTTTGAGTGATGGGGGCTACGTTGTCGGTAGAGGATCAGTTTGAGGGCGATGAGCGCGCGCTGCTCAAGCGCATTCAAGAGCTGCTCGATGTTCGCATGAAAGATAAGCGCAAGCGCTATGTGCATTCGCTGGGTGTTGCCGAGACCGCACTTCATCTGGCCGAGGTCTACGGCGTTGACCGCTTTGATGCCGCTGCCGCCGGCTTAATTCACGACTGGGACAAGGTGCTTTCCGATGACGAGCTCGTGGCCCGCGCGCTTCACTATGGCATCAAGGTTGCCGGCTCTCCTTCCGCCGCGACGCCGCTTTTGCATGGCCCTGTTGCCGCCTATGAGCTTCCGCAGCTTTTTCCCGAGCTGTCACCGGCTGTTTTCCAGGCTGTCGACCGTCACACCGTGGGTGCCTGCGACATGACGCCGCTCGATATGGTGGTCTTTGTGGCAGATGCCATCGAGCCCAACCGCCACGGCGACTATGCCCATGCGCTGCGCAAGATGGTGGGGAAGTCGACGCTTGACGAGTTGTTCTTCTCCTGTTTTGCGCAGGGTCTGGTCTATGTGATCCAGTCCGGGCGCTATCTTTATCCCACGGCTATTACGATTTACAACCATTACGCCCAGCTGCGCTAGCTCGGGTGTGTCTAGAAAGAGGTATTCCATGGCCGACGAGACCATGACTGACGAGCAGATTCTTGAAGGTGTGGAGCACAAGAGTTTCGTTGCCACGTCCGACCGCACCGCCGCCTCGCTGTCCGCGAGCGGTGTCGCCGCCGAGGATGTCGCCCGCGCCGCCGCGCAGGCCGCCTACGACAAGAAGGGCGAGGACGTGCAGGTGCTCGACCTGACCGAGCTTTCCGACGTGTGCGACTACTTTGTGCTTGCCACCGGTACCAACAACCGCCAGGTCGATTCTCTCGTCGGCGAGATGGGGGAGAGGGTCGCCGAGGCTTGCGGCGAGCATCCGTTCTCCATCGAGGGCCGCGAGCAGAAGACCTGGATGCTCATGGACTACGGCTCGGTCGTCGTCCACGTCTTCACTCCCGAAGCCCGCGACTTCTACCGCCTCGAGAAGCTCTGGGGTGACGCCCCCCAGCTCCCCCTCAATCTCCTCTAGTAGCTCATTTGATACGGGGCTTTTAGCTAGCCTCGCACATTTTGCCGGGCAGTTGCGGTTTTCCGTACCTGCCCGGCCCTCTTTTTGCCCAAAGGCGGTTAATCGTTGAAGCGGGATTGGCGGCCGAAGGATAGGGCGGTGTCGCCGAACTTGTCTCGGACGGCGTCGATCGCGACTGAGAGGTCGCGACGGTTGCTTGATTGGGCTCCGCGGTCGTCGACTTCGCAGAACAGGTCGGTCTGGATGCCGCCCTGATGGTCAAAGTCGCTCATGCCGATGCCTGCTAAGCGAACATGCATGCCTTCCTGCCAGATGTTGTCGAGCAGTTCGAGCGCAACCGCCACGAAGATGTTCTCATCGTCGGTCGGATGAGGCAGGCCGGCGCTGTGCCGAGCGACCGCTTCCATACGAATACTTGAGCTTGAGCGTTACCGTGCCGCCCGTCAGTCCCTGACGGCGCAGGCGGCGTCCCACTGACTCGCCCAACAACGCAATCGCCGCTTCGATGTCCCCGCGCTCAGTCAAATCATTCGCAAAGGTGCGTTCATTGCTGACCGACTTGACCTCGCGCTCTTCATCGAGACTCGTGACTTCAGAGATTTCGAGTCCCAGTGCACGCTGGCGCATGCGTTCGCCGTTGACGCCAAAAATAGAGGCCAAGGTGGATTCCGGTGCACGTGATAGCTCGCCGAGGGTGTAGATGCGTATGCGGCGCAGTCGCTCCTCGGCCGAGCGCCCGATGCCGCTCATGGCAGACACTGGTAGCGCGGCCAAAAAGCGCTGTTCCGTCCCGGGGCGCACGATGGTCAGCCCAAACGGCTTATCCCGCTCGCTTGCGATCTTTGCGACCGTCTTGTTGCAGCCCACGCCAATGGAGCAGGTCACTCCCAGCGCTGCCACGCGGTCGCTTATACGCCGCGCAACCAGCAGCGGGTCTTCGGGCGCAAAGCGACCCGGTGTGATATCGATAAAGGCCTCGTCGATGGATACGCGCTCCACGCGCGGCGTCTCGTCGGCGAGAATCGCCATGACCTGCGCGCTCACCTCGCGGTAGCGATCAAAATGCCCATGCGTCCAAATGGCCTGCGGGCACAGGCGCCGTGCCTCAGCCGAGGCCATGGCAGAGTGCACGCCAAAGCGACGCGCCTCATACGAACACGTGGACACGACGCCACGCGAATCGGCGTCTCCGCCCACGATGAGCGGCTTGCCGCGCCACTCGGGATGATCGAGCATCTCCACGCTCGCAAAAAACGCATCGAGGTCCATGAGGCCCACCGCCGGACCCGTCCAAGGAGGCGGCGTGACGCCCATGGCATCCTCATAACCGTATGTATGTTCGCGTCTTTCCATGTCATGAGTATACCGCGCAGCTCATGTGGGGTGCGTGTATGTGCTTGCAAATCCCGAATTCTTGTCTAAGATATGGATTTGCCCTCGACTACACCGAAGAAGTTGGTCTCACGGACTTCACCTGCCCGCGTCGATGGCGTATTATGTTCAACTGTTTGTTTGTAGTTGCAGCCTAAAGCTGCTTGGTTGGAGGAGTTTCCTTTGGCAGTCAAGATTCGCCTTGCTCGTCACGGCGCTAAGAAGCGTCCGTACTACCGTGTCGTCGTCGCCGATTCCCGCGCCCCGCGTGACGGTCGTATCATCGAGGAGGTTGGCCGCTACAACCCGATGACCGCCCCCAAGACCATCAACCTCGACCTCGAGAAGATCGCCGACTGGCAGTCCAAGGGCGCTCAGCTCACCGACGCCGTCGCCGCTCTGGTCAAGGCCGCCAACGAGGGCGAGAAGACCGAGACCGTCGTCAAGAAGTCCAAAAAGCAGCTCGCCAAAGAGGCTGAGGCCGCTAAGGCTGCCGCTGAGGCCGCTGAGGGCGCCGAGGAGTAAATCGTGCCTGAGGTTGACGCTGCACAGCTCGAGGGTGAGGCAATGCTCTCAGATCGCATCGCCGATCTCGTCGAATATCTCGTTGTTCAGATCGTCGACGACCCGGATTCCGTGAGCCTTGAGGTCATTGATGGTGATGACGCCTCTACGATTGAGGTTTCTGTCGCCGAGGATGACGTCGCTAAGGTCATCGGCCGTCGTGGCCGTACCATCAAGGCCATTCGCACGCTCGCCCGTGCACTGGCCGCTCGCCTCGACACTGCTGTCGAGGTAGAGGTTCTGGGCTAGGACCTTGAGGTCCCAGTACAAAAACATCGCCCGTGTGGTCAAGCCGCACGGAAGGAAGGGGGAGGTCCTCGCGCAGCCGCTGCGGGGGCTTCCTTCTGTATTAGAGCCGGGTATGCGCGTCGCCCTGACGCCGCCGGCGCTCAAGCGCGACCGCTTTTGCACGGTCGTGTCCGTCACCGATACGGGCGATGGCGATCTGGTCTCGTTTGAGGGCATTGACGACTTGACGGCCGCCGAGGGCATCACGGGATGCTATGTGTTGGCAAATCGTGACGATTTTGAGCTCGATTCACTCGACGCCGCCTATACCGACCTGATGGGTCGCGAGGTGGTCGACGAGCGCTTCGGTTCGCTCGGCACGATCGTCGAGATCATGTCGACGCCCGCTAACGATGTTTGGGTTGTCGAGGGTGATCGGTACGGCGAGGTACTGATTCCCGTGATCGAGCAGGTTGTGCTCGATCTTCCCGACACAGGAACAATTTTCGTCCACGTTATGGACGGCCTGATCGATATGGACAAGTAGGGAGGACAACATGCTGATTGAGACCCTTTCGGTCTTTCCCGAGATGTTTGAGCCCGTCATGTCCACATCGATTTTGGGCCGCGCCCGCAAGGCCGGCCTTTTTGATTTTAAGGCGTATAACCTGCGCGACTGGACGCACGACCGCCATCGTACCGTCGATGACGAGCCGTACGGCGGCGGGCAGGGCATGCTCATGAAGGTCGAGCCTATTGCCGAGGCCATCGAGGCTATTAGCTCCGAGGGTCCTAAGCCCACCGTGGTGTTTTTTACCCCCTGTGGCGAGCCCTTTACACAGCATGTGGCCGAGCGCCTGCTCAAAAGCGAGCGCTTGCTGTTTGTGTGCAGCCGTTACGAGGGTGTCGACGAGCGTGCCTATGCGTATGCCGACGAGCGCCTGTCGATCGGCGATTACGTGCTCACGGGCGGCGAGCTTCCCGCTATGGTCGTTGCCGATGCCGTCGTACGCCTGATTCCCGGCGCCCTTGGTGACGAGATGAGCAACGTCGACGAGTCGTTCTCGACCGCCGAGGACGGAGGCCTGCTCGAGTATGCGCAGTACACTCGTCCTGCTGAATTCAACGGCGAGGGCGTGCCGCCGGTGCTCGTGAGCGGTGACCATGCCAAGGTTGACGCCTGGCGCCGTAAGAATGCCATCGAGCGCACCTGCCGCTGGCGTCCCGACCTGATCGAGACGGCACGGCTTACGCCCCAGGAGCGCGCATACGCGCAGGAGATTCTGGACGCTTCGTATTCGCAGAGCGAGGAGTGAGAATGGTTCCATCGCAGCATTCCGCGTTGAGGGGCGCTTTTGAGTGGGTCGCGGTCATCGCGATCGCGCTCGTGGCCACCTTCCTGATCCGCACCTTTGTGGTCGAGCCCTTTGTGGTACCCACCGGCTCCATGGAGGACACGATCGAGATTGGCGACCAGATCCTGGCGCAGAAGGTGACGCTCGAACTCGGTCAGCCCGTCAAACAGGGTGATATCGTGGTGTTCCACAACCCCGATGCCACTTCCGAGCATGATGTTCTTGTCAAGCGTGTTATTGCCACGGCCGGCCAGACGGTCGACCTGCAGGACGGCAAGGTGGTCGTTGACGGCCAAGCGCTCGACGAGGACTATACGACGGGCATGAGCTGGCCGCTTTCGGTCCAAGCGCCTGGCGCCCAGGTGAGTTATCCCTACACCGTTCCCGACGGCTGCGTGTGGGTGATGGGCGACAACCGCGAAAACTCTGCCGACTCGCGCTACTTTGGTCCCGTCGATCGCTCTGATTTGATCGCTGTGGCGCTTGGGCGCTACTGGCCGCTCAACCGCATCGGCGCTATCGACTAAAAACCGCTATAGTACAGTACCTAACCGTGTAATCGTTTCGACGAGGGGATATTAGAGGCATGAACGCTTCATCGCTTTCCTTCCAAGACATCATCCTGCGCCTCCAGCAGTACTGGGGCGAGCAGGGCTGCGTCATTATGCAGCCCTATGACTCCGAGGTCGGTGCCGGTACCTTCCACACCGCGACCACGCTGCGCTCGCTCGGTCCCGCCGAGTGGCGCACCTGCTATGCGCAGCCCTGCCGCCGTCCCGCCGACGGCCGCTACGGCGAGAACCCCAACCGCATGCAGCACTACTATCAGTTCCAGGTGCTCATCAAGCCCTCGCCGGTCAACGCCCAGGAGCTCTACCTGGGGTCTCTTGCCGCCATTGGCCTGGACCCCAACGACCATGACGTCCGCTTTGTCGAGGACGACTGGGAGAGCCCGACGCTCGGCGCCTGGGGCCTTGGCTGGGAGGTCTGGCTCAACGGCATGGAGGTTACGCAGTTCACGTACTTCCAGCAGGTGGGCGGTATCGAGGTCGACCCCGTGCCTGTCGAGATCACCTACGGCCTGGAGCGTATCGCCATGTACGCCCAGGGCGTCAACTCCGTTTATGACCTGGTGTGGAGCTATCTGCCCGACGGCACGCCCATGACCTACGGGGACGTGTTCTTGGAGAACGAGCGCGAGTTTAGCGCCTACAACTTTGAGGTCGCCAACGTCGAGATGATGCGTCAGAAGTTTGACGACTACGAGGCCGAGTGCCACTCCTGCCTGGAGCGCAAGCTTCCGTTGCCGGCGTACGACTGCGTCATGAAGTGCAGTCACGCCTTCAACCTGCTCGACGCCCGCGGCGCCCTGTCCGCGGTCGAGCGCGCCAACTACATCCTGCGCGTCCGCGCCGTCGCCAAGGCGTGCTGCGAGGCCTACATGGCCGAGGTCGCCGGAGTCAACGAGAATGCCGATCAGGAAGGCGAGGTGGCGTAAGCCATGGCAGACGCTAAGGATTTCCTGTTTGAGATCGGTACGGAGGAGATGCCCTCCGCGCCGCTGAACAATGCCGTCAAGCAGCTCGGAACCATGATTGTCAAGGGTTTGGACGATGCCGGCCTGGCTCACGGCGAGGTCCGTGTGATTTCGAGCCCGCGTCGCCTGGCTGCGCTCGTGGCCAATGTCGCCACTGCGACCGACGAGGTCCACGAGGTTAAGCGCGGCCCCGCGGCAAACATCGCGTTCGACGCTGACGGTAACGCCACCAAGGCCGCCCAGGGCTTTGCCCGCAAGTGCGGTGTGGCTGCCGAGGACCTGGTCCGTCGCGAGGACACCGACGGCCGCGAGTACGTCTTTGCCGAGAAGAATATCCCTTCCGCACCGGCTACGCCGATTCTGACCGCTCTGTGCGAGAAGACCATCGCCGGCCTGCAGTGGCCCAACTACCGTAGTCAGCGCTGGGGCCACGAGCACGCGACTTTTGTTCGTCCGGTTCGCTGGATCTGCTGCCTTTTGGGCGAGGATGTTGTGCCCGTGTCGTTTGCCGACGTGACGAGCGGCAACACCACGCGCGGCCATCGCGTCCTGGGCCCCGGTGACCATGTGGTCGCCAGCCCCGCTGTTTACGAGCAGGTGCTCGAGGACGCCGGCGTGCTTTCTGCCGAGCGCCGTCGTGAGGCCATCCTTGCCGGTATCGCCGAGGTCGAGGCTGCGCGCCCCGGCTGCCACGTCGATACGCCTAAGAAGGTCTTCGAGGAGGTCATTAACCTCTGCGAGTGGCCGACGGTGCTCGTCGGTACCTTCGATGAGGAGTTCCTCAAGGTTCCGCACGAGATCATCTGCGAGTCCATGCTCACCAATCAGCGCTACTTCCCGATCTATGACGGCGAAGGCAAACTGACGCGTGAGTTCGTGGTCGTCTCCAACAGCAAGCCCGAGAATGCCGAGCGCGTGATCGACGGCAACGAGCGCGTCGTGCGTGCCCGTCTGGACGACGCCAAGTTCTTCTACGAGGAGGACCTGAAGATCTCCCTCGATGAGTTCCGTGAGCGCCTGGCCAAGGTCGCTTTCCAGGAGAAGCTTGGCAGCGTGCTCGCCAAGTCCGAGCGTATTGAGCAGCTCGCGCTTGCGATTGCCCGTGAGGCACACCTGGGTGCTCACCTGGCAGCCGACGCCGGCCGTGCCGCGCACCTGTGCAAGGCCGACCTGGTTTCTAACGCCGTCGTCGAGTTCACGAGCCAGCAGGGCGTGATGGGCGGTTATTACGCGACCGCGATGGGGGAGAACGACGAGGTCGCCCATGCCATCCGCGATCACTATCGTCCCCGCTTTGCCGGTGACGAGTTGCCCGAGGGCACCGCTGGCTGCATTGTGGCCTGCGCCGACAAGCTCGATACCATCGCCGGTATCTTTGCCATCGGCGAGCCCCCGACCGGCTCCTCCGACCCGTACGCGCTGCGTCGTGCCGCCATCGGCATCATCAACATCCTGCGCGATCGCCTGCCGATTGACCCCACGTCGCTTATCGACTTTGCCCTCCAGCTCTATAGCGAGCAGGGCATTGAGTTCGACGCCGCCGAGGTCGCCCAGCAGGTCCGCGACTTCTTCCACGGCCGTCTGGTGAGTATGGCCCGCGACGAGAAGATTCCGGTTGCCGCCGTCTCCGCGGTGCACATCATCGCGCCGTCGGTCTTCTTCGCCCGCTGCGCCGCCCTCGACGAGGCCCGCAAGAACGACGCCGAGACCTTTGACAACCTGGCTACCGCCTATGCCCGCGCCGCGCATATCTCCAAGCCCGAGCTGGGCGCGGAGTACGACCGCAGCCTGATGGGCGAGGCCGAGCTCGCGCTTGCCGATGCCTCCGAGGCTGCCCAGACCGCTGTCGATGCCGCCCTTGCTGCCGAGGACTACCCCGCCGCATTTGCCGCGCTTGCCGCTCTGCGCGCACCCATCGACCGCTTCTTCGACGAGGTTATGGTCATGGACAAGGACGAACAGCTTCGCGATAATCGCCTTAAGCTGCTCAACCGCTTCGAGGCCGTTTTCTCCGGCATTGCCAACATCGGTGAGCTTGCCCGCAAAAAGTAAGCCAGCCTGCGCATAAGCGCAAAAGGAGCCCCGCATGGATTGCCCGGTCACCGCTCGTCCCACCGTTATCGTTATCTCCGACTCGCTCGGCGATACCGCTTGTGAGGTGGTGCTTGCGGCGTCCGGGCAATTTGATGAAGGGGCTTTTCGCGTTTTGCGCCTGCCCAAGGTGACCTCCGTGGAGCAGGTCAAGTCATTTGTGGGGCCGCGCGTCGATGCCGACCATCGCGATGTCGCCGTGTTCCATACCATTGTCGATCCGGCGCTTCGCGCCCGCGTGCTCGATTACCTGGGTATGCTGCATATCCGTTCGGTCGACCTGATCGGCCCGACGCTTGCCGTGCTGTCGTCGCTCATCGGTGTGCCGCCCAAGTGCGTTGCGGGCGTGATTCACAAGACCGATGACCGCTATTTCCATCGTATCGAGGCCATGGAGTATTTCGTTGAGCACGATGACGGGCGCGGTTGCGACGATCTGTCGGGTGCCGATATCGTGCTGCTGGGTGTGTCGCGTACATCCAAGACGCCGCTGTCGATGTATTTAGCCTATCAGGGCTACAAGGTCGCCAATGTCCCACTGGCGCATGGCATGGAGCCGCCGAAGTCGATTTACGAGGTTGACCCGATGCGGTTGTTTGGTCTGATCTCGACCGTCGATGTGATTTCCGAAATTCGCGATAGCCGCTTGGGCGATGACTACGCCCGTGCCGTTGCCGGCTCCTATGCCGAGCCCGAGAGTGTGCGCAGCGAGCTTGAGGAAGCCCGTGCCCTCATGAAGCGCCTAGGCTGCTTTGTGGTGCGTACCGATGGCAAGGCTATCGAGGAAAGCGCTGCCGAGATCATTAGCCACTTGGAGGAAATCCAAGATGCCCGTGCCCGCCGCGCCGCCCGCCGAGCCCAGCAAAGCTAGCTTATTGGGGTAGCTAAAAATGCCCGTCTCTAAAAGACTACCTAAAAATAATGCACGATATTGGTAAAGCGATTTAGCAATAAACTAGCATTTGACCTGCAAGCATCTTGCATTGGTATCTTCATAAGGTAACCAACTTTACCTACCGTTTACCGCCATATTTACCACGTTTACCAACCCCCGCGCCCTCTGCGCAAGCCCGCCCAAAACCCGCCGTATAGTACCCTCACGGCTCGCATTTGGCGGGTCGATTCGTTACCACGGTCGTGCGCGTAAGTGCATGGAAGGGGAAGTATCGTGAGCGATTGCAAGAGGGTTTACCGTTTTGGAACCGACGCCCAGGGCACCTGTGTCACTGAGGGCGACAAGTCCATGAACTTCGTGCTTGGCGGCAAGGGCGCAAACCTTGCCGAGATGAGCCGCATCGGCCTGCCGGTTCCCGGTGGCTTTACCATTACCTGCCAGACCTGTGTCGAGTACTCCGGTGCCGGCAACGTCTGGCCCGAAGGCGCACTCGATGAGATCGTTGCCGCCGAGGCGGACCTCGAGGCCCGTTGCGGCAAGAAACTCGGCGATGCCTCCGATCCGCTGCTCGTGTCGGTTTCCTCGGGGGCTCCCGTCGGCCGAAAGC
>URNQ01000009.1 GCA_900549245.1 uncultured Collinsella sp. | reverse complement strand
ATCAAGGGACGGCGCTCGTAGACGGAAATCCGCCCGCCCCTTCGAGCTTGACCGGGTTGGCGACCGACCTCGTCGTCAGGGTGTCGTAGGGGGCCTGGTCGCCATCGAGCACGGCCTTGCCGTTCGCATCCGTAGTCACCTGGGTGGACTTGTAAAGGCCGAACTTCGCCCCGTCAACGGGCTTACCCTCGGTATCGGTCTTCTGCACGAACAGGCGATTCTGGATGTTCGTGACGAGCAGGCGCGTGGCGAACTGCCGCTTGAAGTTCGTGCCGTCTGCGATGTCGTCGCTGTACACGTGGACTGTGTTCTTAGGCGTCGCGTCGCCGATCGAGCTCGCCGTTGTGTGGTAGATGGCCACCGTGTACTCGGCATCCTTGCGGGCATCACCGCTCAGCAGGTAGTAGTACTTGGAGATGTCACCGGGCAGATTTTGAATCTCTACCTGGTACTGGCCGCTTGTGTTGAGCGTGAAGGCGTGCAGGTCCTTCTTCGCCGCCTCGATAGCACCGGTCATGCCCGGCTCCTTGGCGAGGGTGTATCCCGCTCCCGTCGATGGGTCGCCCGACACGGCGTACCAATTGCTCGGATCTTTGATACCTGTGCCTGCGCTTTTGTCGCGCTTGAGCACCACAGCGAACAGTATGCCGGAGTCCAGATTGACGGTCTTGTCGGACTTCGTCAGGTCATTATTTGCCTTGTACACGGTCGACGGCGCGGTGATGGTCTCCTTCGCGGCGGCGAACGCACCGGTCTTCCACACGACGCCGCCCACGTCCATACCGCCGCGGTTGATGATGACGCCGCCCGCGCCGTTCTCAGCGCTCGCGGGCACGTACTCGAGCTGCATGCTACCACCCGTCGCCGCGAGACTCGAGCGGTATCCCTCGGGTACGCGCGTCTCCTTCAGGAGGTAGTACTTGTTGTTGTCGTGATCCTTGTTGTAGAGATCGTCGAAGTTGATGACGCCGTTGTCCACGTCGTTCGTGAGCGTTAGGTGGCCGGCCTCGTCCGTGGTACCGGAGCCGATGAGCTCGCCCACGGTCTTGAAGTCCTTGTCGGTCTTATAGAGCTTGAACTCGGCACCCTGTACGAACTTGCCGTCCTGGTCGAACTTGATGATGTCGGACTCGGGCACCGTCACGAGGTTGAACTTGAGCTCCATGTTGGAGTCGGTGGCGCCGCGCTCCAGGTAGAAGAACTTGAGGGTGTGGTTGGTGCCGTCGGCGAAGGTGTTGTCGTTGAAGCCCGAAGTGTCCTTATTCGCCTTCTGGTACTTGTTCTTCAGTGTGCCGTCGTTATTACCGTTTACCTTAATGTCGCCCGTACGAAAGTTGATGCTCAGACTCGCGCGGTTGTGAATGCCGCCAATGTCGCCCACAAGGACATCGTCAATGAACACCCAGACGTCGTCGTCGCCGGCGAACTCGAAGGTCATGTCATTATTATTGTTCGTCAGGCCGCCGTAGGGCTGCACGAATCGCGTGGACATTGAGAGACCGAAGTGGTGGTTGACGGGTTTGCCGCCGTTGTAGTGCGAATCACCGGTGTTGTCTGCCTTGATGCCGTTTTGGACGAGCCTGTCGTTTTCCTCTTTGAACACCTTGTCTGCCGCGTCGAACGGGAAGAACTGACCCTGGTGGGACGAATCGCCCACTTTGTCAATGCCCCAGGTGTCATAGATGTCAAAGGCATTCTTGTCAGCGTTGTAGGCTGCGTAGTTTTCGGAGCTGTCATAGACGTAGTAGCCGCCCTGAACCTTAAGGAGGCCCGTCACGCCAAAATGGGATGTCTTGCCGGTCTGGGCAGAGGAATCGAATAGGTAGCGGAGGGACTCGTCGCCCAAGGCTTCGGAAAGCTTCGGGTAGCCATCTGAAAGCGTGTTGTTGACGATGCCGGGCCGCGGGCTCGTGCCGCCCGTCCAATTGTTGAGCGGCCCATCACCCTTGCCGTCGTTAAACTGGAACTTGTGGCCTGCGTTGACGCCGCCGTTGCCGGAAACCGACAGATGGTTATCGGGATTCACCCAGTAATCAAACAGGTTGATTGTTGTCCCCGAAGGCGAAATCGTCGGAACCGTGTGGTCCGAAATTGCCGCCTCGGCACGAAGCGGCAGGAAGAAACTCGCCGTCAGCGCGATGGCGAGGGCCAGAACAATCGCATATGGTGAGACCGAGCGCAGCCCGCGACGACGGCCACAAGACATGACGAACCACCGCTCGCGCGGCCGGTGTTCACCAGGAAGTTCCCTGCTTAGACACCCCCCCCCGGTAGCAATATTCACGAGTCGAGACGTCGTCTCTCTGAGCTCCTGCATAATTTCCTCCCCAGTCGCACGGCGACCTGCCCGGGCGCTCCCCGGGGGCCGAGGCAGTCTGGCACATGCCCGCAGTCGTTCAAGGAATACCAACCCCAGCATATGTCTCTTAAGATATCTTAGCCTTTTTCTATTACAGTTTTTGTCTCATTACCGATGAAATCGGCTCAGTCCCTTTGTCACATTCTAGAGCGTGCGGAGCAGGGCGATGAGGAAGCGGGTGCCTTGGAGGTAGGCGCGACGGGTGATGCGCTCGTTGGTGCCGTGGACGCCGCGGTCGCATTCGTCATCGTCGACCACAAACGCCGAAAAACGAATGCATTCGGAGCAAATGCGCTGGTAGTTGGCAGCGTCGGTCGCGCCGATCACGGTCGAGGGGACAATCGCCAACGGCTCGGATGATCCGTTTTCCTCCGTCCCCTTTGGATCGCGGAAATAGCGGGCGGCGATGGAGCGAACCGCCTCGAGGCCGGGACCACCGATGCGCGGGGACGGCGAGGGTTCGGAGCTGCCGGGGCCCAGCTCCACTTCGACACGACCGGCAAGGTCCGCCCCGGCAACCGCCTCACGGCAGCGCGCCACAACGTCGGCCACGCTCGTGCCCTCGAGCATACGGAAATTGATATTGGCCCACATATCCTGCGGCATCACGTTGGCGCCGGTGCTGCCGCCCTCGATCTGCGTGGGCGCGCAGGTGGTGGTCACGAGCGGATAGAGCTTCTTGCTGGCGAGGCACTCGCGCACGATGGCGTCCTTGTTGGAAGCAATCTCGTCGGCCGTGTAGAGCTCCAGCTCGACGAGCTGTGCGGCAAGCAGGTCCGTGACGCGCGTCGGCCACTCGATATCGCAGATTGCGGTGATGGCACGGCTCAACACCTCGAGCGACGTGCCGCCGTAGGGGTTGGAAGAATGCCCACCCGCGCTCTTTGTCTTGAGCACAATGTCGGCATAACCCTTCTCAGCCAGGTCAGCGTGCATGAGCCAACCCTCGCCCGCGTTGTACTCGGCAGCCGAAACAATACGGTAGTCGCCCTCGTCGATCAGGAACTCGAGCTCAACACCGCGCTCCTCGAGCACGCGGCCGATAGCTCCAGCGCCGTACTGCGTGGTTTCCTCGTCCTGGCCAAAGGCGAGCAACAGCGAACGCTTGTGCTCCCAACCGTGCGCCAATGCATACTCAACCGCCTCGAGAATGCCTGCGACCTGATCCTTCATGTCGATAGCGCCGCGGCCCCAAATGTAGGTGTCGTTCACGTGCCCGCTAAAGGGGGCGTGCGTCCAGTCGGCCTCGGTACCCGGCACCACGGGGACCACGTCCATGTGGCCCATGAGCATAACGGGCTTGAGAGCAGGGTCGGAGCCGACAAGCGTCACCAACAGCGAGTGGTCGATAAGCTCGACCTCGCCCGCCGCAAACACGCGCGGCCAGGCCTGCTGCATATAGGCGCGCAGGTCGTCGAAGGGCTGCCAGTCCACCGCCTCGGCATCCATGCTCGAAATGGTCGGAAACGACAGCACGCGGCCCAAGCGCTCGCACGCGCCGGCCTCGTCTATATCGGCAAAATCGTCCTCATGCGCAAAGAAGCGCCAAACCTCGGCCATGACATCCTTTCGATTGTGACGACAAAGGCCGCCCCACGGGAGCGGCCCTGCAACGTAAGCGTTTGCGGTCGGTTATTTGTCCTCGAGATAGCGAGAGAGGAACTCACGAGTGCGCTGGTGTTTGGGGTTGCCGAAGAGCTCGGCCGGCGCGGCATCCTCGAGCACCACGCCCTTGTCCATAAAGACCACGCGGTCGGACACGGTTCGGGCAAAGGCCATCTCATGCGTGACGACGACCATGGTCATGCCGTCGGCAGCGAGCTTGCGCATGACCTCGAGCACCTCGCCCACGATCTCGGGGTCGAGCGCTGAGGTCGGCTCGTCAAACAGCATGATCTGCGGATTCATGCACAGGGCACGAGCGATGGCCACGCGCTGCTTTTGACCACCGGACAGGCGACCCACGGCGGCGTGCGCGAACTTTTCGAGTCCCACGCTGGCCAGATGCTCCATCGCGACCTTCTCGGCCTGATCTTTGCCCATCTTTTTGAGCGTGACGGGCGCGAGCGTGCAGTTGTCGAGCACATCCATGTTGTTGAACAGGTTGAAGCCCTGGAACACCATGCCGATGTCCTCGCGCAGCTTGTTGATGTTGCAGCGCTCGGCCGTGAGATCCTGGCCGTGGAACCAGATGTGACCCGTGTCCGGAGTCTCGAGCAGGTTGAGGCAACGCAGCAGCGTCGACTTACCCGAGCCCGAGGCGCCGATGATGGTGACGACCTCGCCGGGGCTAACGGCCAGGTCGATGCCCTTGAGCACCTCGAGCGAGCCAAAGCTCTTGCGCAGGCCCTCAACGCGGATGAGCGGCTCTTTGGTTTGCGCGGCCGCAGCGCCGGTAGTAACGGTATCTGCCATGATGAATCTCCTCGTCTTGCGCCTAGTTGGAGCTGGGCAGCGTGGCCGGAGCCTCGGCACCGAGCTTTTTGCCAAAGGCCTCGAGCAGGCGGCTCGCCACGAGCGTCAGGATCAGGTAGACCACGAGCGCCACGCAGTAGACCTCCATCTGGCGGTAGTACACGCCGGCGACCGTGGTAGTAGCGTACATAAGGTCGAACACGCCGATGACCGAGAGCACCGACGAATCCTTGATGTTGATGATGAGCTCGTTGGTGAGCGCCGGAATAGCGTTTTTAATACCCTGGGGGAACACAACCTTGCGCATAGCCTGCCACTGCGAAAGACCCAGCGAACGCGCCGCCTCGGCCTGACCGGGGTCGATGGACTCGATGCCGCCGCGCAGGACCTCCATCATGTAGGCGGTAGAGTTGAGCGAGATGGTGACGAGGCCGGCAGTGAAGGTACTCCAGATCTGGTTGGCCTGGGCGGTCTCGAAGCCCATGCCGCGCAAAACGGTGAAGCCCGCGTAATAGATGAGTAGGCCCTGGACCATCATGGGCGTGCCACGCACGACGGTGGAATAGACGGTCGCAAAAGCTCGGCCAATGCTCTTAAAGAAACGCACCAAGTCGTTGTCGACGCGATCGAAGGTCTGGGTGCGCAAGAACACAAAGAGCAGCGCCAAGAAGAAGGCGATGACCGTGCCGAAGGTGGCAAGCGCGATGGTGATCTCGATGCCGCGGATAAAGAAGTCGCCGCTCTTGTAGGTCATGTAGACCAAGCTCGACAGAAAATCGCTGGGATTGGAGTCCGAGACAATGCTCACCTGCGCCAGGTCGATAAACGACATGGCGCAGCGGTCGATAAAGAAGATCGCCGCGATGGCAACCACGACATAGCTGCCCAGGCGCGCGCCGCGACGGCAACGCTCGGATGCAAACGGTGACTTTTCGCGATAGTCGCTCCAGTGCATAACCTTGGTGACGAGCGCTGCCGCCGACACGACGATCCAGGCCCAAAGAATCGCCCAAAGGCAATCCTGGAAGATGCCGGTGGGCGCCAAAAAGCTCAGCGGCGTGGGGTTGCGCTGGCTAAATGCCAAGCCGAGCGCCGCGATAACGCTCGTGCCCAGGTACACATAACGGTGGTCGGCCTTGATAAAGGAGGCCAGACGATTGATGCCTTTCATGCTGCCTCCCTATGCCGGCTGACGGTCGAGGCACGCGTCCCACATTTGGTCGCGCTCCTCTTGGCTAATGCCCTTGAGTGTCTTGTCGATGAGCTTAAGCAGTTTGTCCGAGCCCTTGCGGCAACCGACATTTGCCGTGACCTCCTGCTTAAAGCCCTCGCCCTCGGCAAAGTGGATGGGGACGATACCGGGATTTTGGGCCATATAGCCCTTCTCGTTCTCGGTGTTGTAGGTCACGGCGTCGCACGTGCCCTGCAGCAGGTTCGAGAACACCGTGGGGACCGAATCGACCGGGTTTTTGTGCACAACGCCCGGGATCTCGTCGATGACGGTATCGAGCATGGTGTCCTTTTGGCCGAGCACCGTGGCGCCGCTAAAGTCGCTGAGCTTGGTGGCGTTTTGGTAGGGCGAGCCCTCTTTTACGAACAGGCCAAAGTAGCCAATGAAGTACGGGTCGGAAAAGCCGACGGACTCCTCGCGCTCGGGCGTAGCGCTCATGCCGGCAATGATGAGGTCGATCTGGCCGTTGTTGAGCGAATCGATAAGGCCCGAGAAGCTCTGCTTGACGGCAACGGGCTCGCCGCCGAGGGCCTTGCAGACGATCTTGGCGATCTGCACGTCGTAACCATCGGCATAGGCGCCCTGCACGTTGTCGATGGGGATGGTGTACTCGCTGGCTTCGGAGACCTGCCAGTTGTACGGGGCGTAGGCTGCCTCCATACCGATGCGGATCTTGTCCTTGCCGATAACGGAATCGGACAGGTCGTCGCGACCGCCGCCCGTCGTGGGTTGAACTACTTCCAGCGTGGAGGGGCGCTGGCAACCGGCAAGTGCGCCGGCGACGACAGAAGCGCTCGCAGCGAGAGCGCTACCCAAAAAGATGCGACGGCTGCATATCGGCTGCGGATGCGCGCCGCGTTGATGGGGAGAATGCATAATCTGCCTTCCCTGTTGAATCGTATGCTGACGACTTAACAGGATATACGCCAGCGACCAGCAGCGCAGCGCAAGCTCGAAAAATTAATAGACACACGGTAGTCATTGGGAGCGTCGATGTTTTGGCAATGCCAGCGAGCGCCGCCCAGAGCGAACAAGTTGGCATGAAAAAGGCAAGGCATAGACCTCCTGGTCATGCCTTGCCTTTTGAATGACAAATTGTCGCTCTGGGTGGTGCGCAGCGTCGACCGGTCCGCCGTTCGTCAGAACGGCGGAACCTCTAGAGCAAGGTGACGCTAAAGCTGCGGACGTCCGTCTCGCCCGGCGCCAGCGTGATGGTGTTGACCTTGTGCTCAAAGACATCGTCCTCGGTGTCCATGGTGGTATGACCGGTCCAGGGCTCGAGCGCCACAAACGGAGCATCGTTGGCGGCAGACCACACGCCGATGTACTTAAAACCCTCAAAGTCGATCTTGACGCCGTGGCCCGACTTGCGGCCGCGCAGTGTGAGCGTGGAGCCCGGAGTATCGGTGAACATGATGGCATCGTTATCGAAGCTGCGGTGCGTGATGGGCAGCACGTCCGAGTTATCGGGGGCCTTGTAGCTACCCTCGAACGTCATAAGACCGTCGGGCGTGATGATGGGGGCCTCGTTAGTCCAAGCCTCGGCAAACGCCAGCTCGTAATCCTCGAATGCCTCGTCCTCAGCACCGGGGACGGGCACGTTAAATGCGGGGTGGCCGCCCACCGAGAACGGCAGGTCCACGTCGCCGGTGTTGGTGACGGCGAAGGTCTGCGTGAGGGTGGCGTCACCAGTCAGGGCATAGGTCATGTTGAGCTTAAAGTGGAACGGGAACGCCTTGAGCGACTCGGGCGTGTCAGTGATCTCGTACGTTACCGAGGAGCCGTCCTCCGAAACCTCGACCAACTTGTGCTCGACGATACGAGCGAGTCCGTGGCGCGGCATCTCGCAGGTGCCGGCCGCAGATGTCGCCATGTTGTTGCGCAGCGATCCCACGATGGGGAACAGAATGGGCGCGTGCTTGCCCCAAAAGGCCGGGTCGCCCTGCCACAGATACTCGTTGCCGTTGAGGGCAAGGCTCGTGAGCTGGGCACCCATGGAATCGATGGCCGCGGTGAGGCCGCCGCGCTTGATGGTGGTGACGGTGGACATGCTACTTCCTCCAAAAGTAAACAACAGTGTCGAGGGCTATTGTCCCACTCTTGGCGGCGGAACGGGACGGCAGGCGATTATTGAGTAGCCATAGCGGAATGAGCGGCGAGCGCCTGCTGGGTATCCACGTAAAGGTCAAACCCGCCCTGCGGTGTGGTGTCGACCGTGTCGGGCGCCTGTGAGTTAAAGCTCGCGGGGACCATGCGCTTTGAGGCGCGGAAGCGCGTGCCGTCGGTGGCGACGGGCGGTTCATCGACCGTGAGCTCGTAGTCGCCAGGCTTGAGCTCGATGCCGTCACCAGCGGAGTTGACATATTGATACTCGTCAATCGTCTGCCCTTTGAGCGTGCGCCCCACGATGTGGATGAGCATTTGGCTGTCGCCGCGCGCGGTGTCCCACGTCGCGCCGTCCTTGACCTCGACCGACACATGTACCGAGCGCGTACGACCGAGCGATTGCTCGACGGACATCTCGACCTTGGCGGCGTCTTTTCGCTGTTGCTCGACATGGCTCCAGACGTTTCCAATTGCTGAGCAGGCGATAACGCCGGCCATGAAGGCGATAAGGATGGGGCCAAGCGGAGAACGACGTCCTGCATCTTCCTCGCGAGACAGATTGGGGCGATGCGTGGGCGCGGGCGCCTGGGCACCCTGCGAGGGCACGTCGAGAATGCTGAAGGACGCCGTGCTGCCGGGATCGATGGTGTGGCGCGGCTGCGGGGTCTTTGCCGGCGAGACGGACATGTCGGCTGGCTCGCCGAGCGTGGCCGTAGCGTCGGCCTTGGCCTCGTCTGCCTCGGCCTGGGCCCAGGCCTGTTCAAAGGTTAGGGGCTCGACGGGGTCGAGGGCGGCGTCCGAGTCGGCGGCGACGACGTTGCCGGTCTCGTCCTCGTCGCTCGACACGTCACGCGGCGCGGGCTCGTCCCACTCTTCGTCCGGAGCCTCGCCCTCGCTATACCACCATTCAAAGTTATCAATATCCATACGGGGCGCCCCCTTGGCCTCGCAAATAAACACTTGCCAGCCTTATACCCCCAGATGGCACGGCGGCTCGCATGGAATGTAACAAAGGGACTATCCCTTTGTCACATTTTGCGTTTAGCCGTGGGCGATCTTGTTTCTCAGCAAGAAGTCGACCGCCCCTACGATTCTGATGCCGTCTATGTCTGTTGGATGCTCACCATCCCTGACGATCAGGATCTTCTCGTACGAATCAGGGATTTTTCCCAGCGTGTTTAGTTTGAGCGGTCGCAGCTCGCGCTCTCTGGTCGCCTCGGCATCGATCCGTTCGGTAACCTGGATATATTTACGGTCCGATCCCTCGCCGATTGCGACAAAGTCGATTTCCCCCGCGCGCAGATGGCCGCAAAACACTTCGTATCCTTCAAAGACAAGCTGGTTGTAGATAACGTTCTCGAGCATCCTTCCGCTATCGCTGCCTCTATATCCGTCAAGATAGCTGCGGATTCCCGTATCGGCTATGTAATATTTACCGCCTGTCTTGAGAAGCTCCCGCCCCTTGACGTCATACCTTTTTACCTTGGTAAACAGGTACGTCTCTTCCAGAGCGTCAATATACGCCGACACCGTCGATGCGTTGGTCTTACCGCCCGATGATTCGTTGAGCGTCCCTACGATTTTGTTGACCGAGGTTTGATTGGAGATGTTGTCTGCCAGATACGCACAGAGCCGCTCGAGAACGTCGCGCTTGGTGATAGCTCCGCGACCTCTACGCGTCGCGCGCAATAGGATATCGCGCGCGACAATCGTCTGATAGAGGCTGCGGATGTAGTCGCGGCACGGTTCGCGTCTTGGCTCGTCATGAGCCAGAAACGGCATGCCGCCATAGGTTATGTACTGCTCGAGCACGGTGTTTGAATTAAGGCGATCGCCCGTCTTGGAAACGAGCTCGGCCCTCTCGTCAAGCCCTTCGGCAACGACCGCATCGATCGAGCGAAAATCAAGATACTCGCCAAACGTGAGCGGCTGCATCTTGACCTCGATATACCGGCCCGAGATAAGCGTTGCAAGCTCGCTCGATAGCAAAAAGGCATTGGAGCCCGTGACATAGATATCGCACGGCAAATCGATTCGGAGCGAGTTAACCGCCTTTTCCCAGCCCTCGACATTCTGGAGCTCGTCAAAGAACAGATAGGGGCGATCGACACCGTCAACGCGCTCCCGAACCATGCGATAAAACGTCAGGTAATCTGTAATCCCCGCATACTCTAGAGATTCCATCTTAAAGGTCAGCAAACGCTCGGCCGGCACCCCCTGTTGCGCCAGGTGCTCCCTCATCATGTCCAATAACGTGGATTTGCCGCAACGGCGTATACCCGTCACGATTTTGATGAGGTCGGTATCCTGAAAAGCAATGAGTCGATCAAGATAGCGGCTTCGGCGAACGATGTTCATAGAGTCTCCCTAGCGCCCGGCCAGACGTAACATCTTAAAAACTTGCAGATTTTGCAAGTTTATAAGATGTTACCTTACAAACTTGCAAATAATGCGAGTTTATAAGAAATGAGCCGCCTCCTCCGCTTTAAAACAAACTCGCGGTGCCGCTCGTCAATGTGACAAAGGGACTATCTCTTTGTCACATCGAAGTTGCGGTGGAATAGTTCCCGTTTGTGCGATTACTCAGGCTATTTAGGAACTATTTCACCGCAAGTTATTTGAGGACAACGGGGATTTGGATGCAGCAGAAGTCCTCTTGGTGGGACTCGTCGTAGCTCGTGGTGTCCAAGTAGCAAAAATCGAAAGCGTTGCCGATGGGCTGGAGCGCATGTTTGTCCATGCAGGCGACGATGGCGCGGATACCCTCGGGCTCGTACGGCATGCCCCAGCGGCTCATGCATAGATACGTGCCCTCGGGCAGCACCTCGACGCCAATCTCTGTCAGCTCGGCAGGATCGCTCGGCAGCGTTTCCTCGGCACCGCGCGGCAGCACGGCAAAGGAGCCCGCGCCGGCGATAGGGTCGTCGGAATGCAGCGCCTCGCGACGCAGCATGGCACCCCAGCCGCGCATGGGACGCGTGCCCGTCAACGCACGCATGCGCAGGATGGCCCGCATGAGCGTGGGGTGAAGCATCGAGCGGCCGCGCTCGATATCGCCTGGAAACTCCTCAAAGACCACGAAGCGGCGCTCGAACTGCTTGAGCTCCGGCTTGCCCTCGCGCTCGCGCCAGTAAACTGCCTCGTCGTAAAAGCTCAGACGCTCCTGCACGCTCGCACGCTCGGCTTTGAGCCCGGCAATCTGCTCGTCGAGCGCCTGCACCCGCGAGCGCAGGTGGTCGGTCATCTCGCTAATGTCGAACGTCGAGGCTAGGCGGTCGATCTCATCGAGTTCGAGCCCTAGGTCGCGCAGCATGCAGATCAGACGCATGAGCGGGATCTGCGTGGGCGAATAGAAACGGTAGCCTTTTTCGTTAACCACGGCGGGCTTAAACAGGCCGATCTTGTCGTAGTAGATGAGCGTTTGGCGCGAAACGTTAAACAAACTCGCCATCTCGCTAATCGCATACATGCCCGTCTGCATAGATCCTCCCGACACATCCTTTGACGCGAAAAGCCCGCCGCCCACAGGGGCAGCGGGCTCAAACACTCCTCGTATCCTACCCTAAAGACGCCTATGACCAGCGCTTATAGTTTGCACATGACACGCCGACGGCCTCGAGCGCCTTGGCGGCGATGTGATGCACCGCGTCATCGAGCGTGGCGGGGCCGTTGTAAAACGTGAGCATGGGCGGCATGAACATGATGCCGGGCACGCGCGCCAGGCGCGCCATGTTATCGACGTGAATGGCGCTGAAGGGCGTCTCGCGCACCATGAGCACCAGGCGGCGCTGCTCTTTCATCTGCACGTCGGCCGCGCGCAACAACAGGTTTTCGCTGTAGCCGCTCGCAATGCCGGCGAGCGTCTTCATGGAGCAGGGGGCCACGATCATACCGTCGACCGGATAGGTGCCGCTTGCGATGGCGGCGCCGATGTTCTTGTTGTCGTAGACCGCATCGGCATAGCACGCAAACTCGTCGAGCGTCATGCCGAGCTCCTGCTCGATGGTGATCTCTCCCCCGCGCGTGACGACAAGCGCCGACTCGGCACCTGCCTGGCGCAGGCATTTGAGGCACTCAAGACCCAGCGCGGCACCGCTGGCGCCAGACACGCCAACGACAATGCGACGGGGACGGACAGAAGACTCAGGCATGACAACTCCTAACAACAAAATGGCAGCTATAGGTCGGGCAATGTCAGCGAGCGCGCGTCTGGCGAGGCAAGGTGCCCCGAAACAAGAAGGCATAGGGCTTATGCCCATGCCTTCGCAGTTGAGGGGCAGATTGCCCGCCAGGCGCGGGCGCAGCGTCGAGTGGTCCGGCGTTCGGTAGAACGCCGGAACCTTAGAAAGCAATCTCCTTGGCCCACTTGTCCTTGTCGATCTCCATGAACTGCGAGCGGATGAAGTTCTTCTTGAGGTCGAACGGAACCGTGCAGTCGAAGATGGCCTTGCAGGCGATGCCGTGCTCGCGGATCGTGGGGTCGAACGCGGGGTCGTTGGACGGATCGAGCACGTGGCAGTGGCAACCGGGGATGGTGATGAGGTCCACGTCGGCCTGGAAGCGCGTGGTCATGGCCCACATCACGTCGCTCATATCGAAGATATCGACATCCTCGTCAACAAGGATGACGTGCTTGAGCTCGGAGAATGCCGAGAAGGCGAGCATGGCGGCGTTGCGCTGACGGCCCTCGTCATTTTTGCTCGACTTCTTGAACTGCATGATGGCAACGAACTTGCCGCCGCCGCAGGGGGCAGCGTGAACGTTGAGCAGGCGGCCCGGGATAGCAGTCTCGACCATCTTGTAAATGGAGGCCTCGGTGGGGATGCCGGCCATGGACACGTGCTCGTGCGAAGGGCCGATGCAGCTCTCCATGATGGGATTGACGCGCGTGGTGACAGCGGTGATCTTGATCACCGGGCAGACCTTGGCGCCGCCGGTGTAGCCGGGGAACTCGGGCATGGCGTAGCCGTGGCCGTTGACGTCCTCGTTGATGGTCTCGTCGTGCATGAGGTAGCCCTCGAGTACGTACTCGGCATTGGCGATGCACTTCTGCGGAACGGTGACGCAGTCGGCGAGCTCGACAGCGTGGCCGCGCAGGGCGCCGGCAATTTGCAGCTCGTTGAAGCCGAGCGGTGTGGTGGGAGCCTCAAAACCGCAGCACATGTACACGGCGGGGTCCAAACCGATGGAGATGGAGATGGGCATGTCTTCGCCGCGCTGGCAGTACTCGTCAAAGAACGCGCCCAGGTGACGGCTGCCGGGGGTAATCCACATGGCAAGCTTATCCTTGTCGACGCAGGAGAAGCGGTGGATGGTCACGTCGGACTGGGAGCCGTCGGGGCTCGTGCCGTAGGCGAGGCCCATGGTGATGTAGGGGCCGCCGTCGACGGGCGTGTTGGTAGGAGCGGGGACGATCTTGCGCAGGTCAAAGCCCTCGTCGGTCGCCTTGTACACGACCTCCTGGCAGTCGACGTGCGCACCCTCGGCGATCTGCTTAGGCGCGATCAGGTTCTCGAAGCGCTTGCCGATCTCGAGGCCCAGGTGCTCCTCGTCCAGGTCGAGCAGGGCGGCAACGCGCTTGCGGCTGGCAAGCATGCCGATGCAGACCTTGGCATCGTCAAAGCCCTTGACGTTGTTGAAGACCATCGCCGGACCCTCTTTGGTCGGACGCATAACGGTGCCGCCGGCGCCGACGTGACGATAGACGCCCGATACCTCGGCATCGGGATCGACCTGGGTGTCGGTCTCGAGCAGCTGACCCGGCATCTCGCGCAAAAAGTCGAGCGCGGAACGCAGGTCGTGAATCTGGGAAGCATCGGTAGTGGACATGGCGTGCTCCTTTCGGGAGAGTGTCCGGCGGCGGGAGTGCCGCCGGCTTGGTAACGTAATGGGGCCGCAGCGCTCATAGATGGGGCGCTCGGGCACTCGCAGTTCAAGCACTCGGCTAATTACAGCCAAGCACTCGACTGCTTACATCAGGCCAAAGAGGTGGAACCAGGCGGCCTCGACCAGCACGACGATAAAGACGACCGCGGTGAGGGGAATACCCATGCGCATGGCCTCTTTGGAGGTGTAGCCGCCGGCGTCCTTGCCCTCGCCGATAAGGATCGGCAGGTTGTGGAACGGCAGGATGTAGTGGATGTTGATGGACGTGAAGACGATGAGCGCCACGGCGAGCGGGCTTACGCTGGAGCCGGCCGCGAAGCTGATGAACGCCGGCACGCACACACCGAGCACGGCCATGACCGAGCCCATAAACATGTGGATAACCATGGAGAGCGCGGCGACAAGCAGGGCGAACAGGAAGATGTTCTCGGGCACGGAGCTGGGAAGCACGACGTCGGCGATCCAGACGTTCATGCCGGTAGCACCGCCCACGGAGCCCACGGCCATGGCGGCCGTCAGGAACATGAGGGACTTGATGTCGACGGCGTTCCAGCTGGCGGGCGTGAGGACCTCGCCGATGATGGGCATGGCGAGCGCGACGCCGATGGCCAGGGTGACCCAGCCGATGTAATCGCCCGAGACGGTAAGCCACAGCGCGATGGCGATGACAAGCCACACGATGGTGCGGATCTCCTTGACGGAGAGCTTGCCGAGCGCGGCCTGCTTGGCCACGATCTGCTCGCGATCGTAGACGAGCTCCTTGCTGGGCTTAAAGAGGAAGAGACCCAAGAACAGGGTGCACAGCAGCGCGACCAGCATAGGCACGCTCATGTACAGGAACCAGTCGACAAAGGACGGGCTCATGCCGCCGGCCTCGGCGCTGTACTGCGCAACGAGCGGGTTGAGCGTGGAGTCACCCGTCAGGAAGAACATGGAACCCGGGGCGGCAGCGGCAAACACGAGGAAGCCGAGCTTACCCTTGTCGTCGTCACCGTAGCCGGCAGACTCGGCGATGACCGAGACGACGGCGAGGATGAGGAAGGCGCGGGGGAACGGGTGCGGGATCAGCAGCGACAGCACAAAGGTGAGCGCGAAGATCGAGATGATGAGCGACTTGGCGTCGCGCACGAACTTGAGCATAAACGCATAGGCGATGCGCTCGCCCAGCCCCGACTCCTTGACCGCGCTGGCGATGAGGTAGGCGCCGATGACGAGCCACATGGTAGCTTTGGTCCACGAGCTAAACGTGGAGGCGACCGTCGCCGAGATGCTCGCGGCGCCCGTGTCGTCCACGCACACCTTGAACAGAACGAGCAGCGCGCAGTAGAGCAGGCCCACAAAGCCCGGCTGTGCCACGCCACATGCCCAGAACACCACCGTGGCGAGCGTCAGTGCTAGACAGGTCTGAGCGCCGACCGTGAGCTCGACCGTCGAGCTCAGCTCCGCCAAAGGAAGAAACTTCACCAGCAAAAAGACAACGATACCCAGCACAAAGCCAATTTCGCGCTTGGTGATCTTAAACGCCTTCTTTTCCGCTTCCATCTCCCCACCTTTCTTGTTGGGGGCGCTCCGGATTCGCAGCCACGTTGCCACTTAAAAAGGGGCGCCCGTTATCGGACACCCCTTACGTTGCGCTGTGTTGTGGCAATACAGTCAAGCGGGATTTTTGGATGAGAAGCGATCCTCTGGACAAAAAGCGTCACAACATTCGACGCTTTTCCTCGTTTTCGAGATTTTCATCAAATGTTGTGACGGTTTGGATATGGCAAAGGGACTGTCTTTTGTTTCACATAGCGAGATCCGTACGGATGGATGGGTCGCTGAGGGCCTCGCGGAGCCAGGGGGCCAGCTGCTCGGGGCGACCCCGCAGGTAGCCGTCGAGCTCGGGCGGGGCGACCGGGCGCACCTCCGAGATCTCCTCTTGGTTGATATGCAGCTCGCCCGGCTCAACATGGGCTACGAACACCTCGCACCATTCGCACTCGCAGCGGCCGTCGCCGTGGTCCTCGCGGTACACCACGTGTCCGAGGTGCTTGAGCTGATCGGGCTCGCGCGTGATGCCAAGCTCTTCGTTGATGCGACGTGCCGTGGCGGCCGCGACGTCTTCCCCGGGGAGCGGATGACCGGCGCAGCTATCGGCCAGCACCCCGCCCCACAGTCGTTTGAGCGGACTGCGGCGGCAGAGCAGCAGGCGCGCGCCCTCGCCCTGGCCCTCGACCAAAAGCGTCAGAAATGCCTGATGCAGGATGCCCTCGCCGGTATGGGCCTCGATGCGGTCAACGGATCCGAGCGTCTCGCCGGTCGCGGCATCGACCGCCACGACCTCGGCACCTGCGCCGCCCTCATCCCAGCCGGCGCGCAGGATGCGCGTGGCGACCTCCTCGAGCGCGGCGATGAGTTCCTTGGTGGTGTCGAGCACGCGCTGCAGGTCGTCCTTGCTCGCCCGCTCGACATGAAAACCTGTGCTCGCCGTAACGGGCACGCCAAAGCGTGTGGCCAGCGCCGCCGCGATATCGTGCGCCGGGATCTCGTCTCGATGACACGGAACGGCCAGGATGCTCACCGTCGCCGTACGGCCGGGCTCGGGGCGCGGAATGGCCTGCGCCGTGGCGCCCAGGTGCGCGTACTCCGGCGAGCAAGCGTACACCGCCATGCCTCGCGGCGTCACCGTCAACTGGGCCTCGAGCGCAAACTTGCCCTCGCCCACTACAACCTTTGTCGTGTGCATACCCATGGAATCTCCTGTCGCCCGCAATGTACCTGAGACCATCTTCGCCTGTATTGCGACTATACAGGCAAGCGCAGCCTGCGACAAAGGGGGCAGGCACCTGACACATTCTGTTAGAGTTGCAGGGATTGAATCCCGCTTATTCATGCGACATTGGAGTGACAACCTTGACCGCCGCAACCACGTCTAAAAGTAAATCAACCGCCGCCGCGCTCTCCCCCTCGCGCACCAAGCTCTGCCTGGCGCTGCTCGTGCTGTTGGGATTCTCGCTCGGCTGCTCCGAGTTCGTGGTCATCGGCATCGAAAGTGACTTGGCGACGGAACTCGGCATATCGCTTGCCACTGCGGGCCAGCTCATCAGCGTTTTTGCACTGGTCTACGCCATCGCGACGCCGGTGCTTGCGCTCAGCACGGGGCGCTTCCGTCGTTACCAGCTGCTCGTGTGCTACAGCATTATCTTTGTGCTCGGCAATCTGGTCATGGCGTTGGCGCCCAACTTCCAGGTGCTGTTTATCTCGCGCATCATCCTGGGCTCCGTCTCGGGTGCGCTGCTCGCCGTGGGCGTGACGTACATCCCTGAGCTTCTGTCCCCACAGCAAACTTCGCTTGCCATCTCGGTGGTATATGGTGCGTTTTCCGTGGCAATGGTCTTTGTCACTTCGATCGGCAAGTTCGTGGCCGACACGCTCGATTGGCACGTCGCCATGTACGGCACGCTTGCCTTTGCCGTTTTGATCTGCGGAGCGCTCGTGGCGTTTATGCCGCGCGCTGGGCAAACCGACGAGCCTGCCACCTTCCGCGAGCAGGCGGGGCTTCTACGCGAACCGAGCATCATCACCGGCATGCTCATCTTTTTGTTTGGCGTGGGATCGGTCTATGTGTTCTACGGCTACGTGACGCCTTATCTTGAGCAGGTGCTGGGCATGGGCACTGTTCAGGCGAGCACCACGCTCATGGCCTACGGCGTGTTCTGCCTGATCTCGAACATCTTGGGCGGATGGATCGACGCGCGTTTTGGCATGAAGGCGCTGCTTGTGACGTTTGTGCTGCAGGCTGCGGCGTTACTCGGGCTGCTTGCCGTGGGCGGCACCATGCCGCTCGCGCTGGTCTTTGTCTTTAGCTTGGCGATGCTCATGTACCTGTTCTCGGTGTCGTGCATCACACACTTTATGGACGTGGCGCGCAGCCGCCATCCCAAGTCGATGGTGCTCGCGAGTTCGGTTGAGCCCATGGCGTTTAACGTCGGCATCTCGTTTGGCACTGCGGTGGGCGGCGCCGTGGTAAGCAGCGTTGGCATTGCCTACGTGGGCGCGGTTGGTGCCGTGTTCTCGCTTGTGGCCTGGGCGCTCACGCTGGTGACGATTAAACTGGCTCGCTGGGAGCGCAAGCGGGCGAGGGCGTAAGCGCAGATGCGATACTCGAGCTCGATGATGGCGATCGAAAGGAAACCGCATATGCAACGTGTACTGTTTATCTGCTATGGAAATATCTGTCGCTCGACGATGGCTGAGTCGGTGTTTACCGAGCTGGTGCGCCGCGCTGGGCACGCGGGCGAGTTTGTCATCGATTCCGCAGCGACCTCAACCGAGGAGATCGGCAACCCGCCGCATCGTGGCACGGTCGCCAAGCTGCGCGAGGTCGGGATTCCCGTCGTTGCCCACCGCGCACGCCAGGTGCGTCGCGCGGAGTATGGCGACTGGGATCACATTGTCTATATGGATGCCGAGAACGCGCGTGGCCTGCGTCGCATCTTTGGTAACGACCCCGACGGCAAGATTACGCGCTTGCTCGATTGGACCGAGCGCCCCGGCGACGTGGCCGATCCCTGGTACACCGGCAACTTCGATGCCACCTACCGCGACGTGCTCGACGGTTGCACTGCCATGCTCGAGCAGATGTAGGCAAGCGAGCTCGTGGGCCACGCCTTCGGCGCGAAACGAGCGTGGATAATCTCCCACATGAAAAATGAGCGTGGATTTTCTCCCACTTTGAGCGTTCAAGCGCGCTCTAAACGGGAGAAAATCCACGCTCATTATCTCGGTGGGAGAAAATCCTCGCTCGGTTACTCGTCGACGATCTCGGCAAGCCAGACGTTCAGAGTATCGACCTCGGGGCAGCAGAACTTGGCCGTGCCGGGTTCGTTGCCGGGCACGGTGCCGCCGTAGCGCAGGATATCGATATAGGGAAAGCCCACATGGCAGGCCATGGAGCACATCTTGCCGCGGTCGCGGTCGAAGTCGAACACGTCGCCCGGCTTGTGCCCGTGGTGACAACGACACGTACCCAGCTGGTCCACGCAGCTAATGCGAATACGCGGGCGCTTGCCGCGCGGCGCACCGAGCGGCTTGTTCTCGCTCGCGGGCTCGGGGCCGCCCTCGCCGGCGTTACTCATGGTCGATCACATCCAGGCAGGCCTCAATGGGCAGGCCGGCGGACTTGTCCTCTTGGTCGGCATTGCGCTCGATAAGCTCGGCCACCACGCGCATGGCGTCGGCCGTTGCGCGCTGCAGACTCCAGCCAGCCATCACGCGACCAACGAGCACCGCCGAGAACGTGTCGCCGGTGCCCGGGAAATAGACCGGGATCAGGTCGAAGGGAATCGTGAAGTACTCCCCCGCCACGTGGTCGTAACCGATAACGGCGTTCGTGCCGTCGACCACAGCGCTCGTAATGACCACCGACTTGGCGCCCAGTGTGCGCATGGCGTCCACAAGGACGCGGCCCTCATCGGGCGTGATGCGCTCGGCAATGGGCGTATCGGTGAGCAGACAGGCCTCGGTGTAGTTGGGCACCGCGTAATCGGCGCACTCGAGCAGGTGCCTCATGAGACCGATCGTGGACTCGGGCACGCCCGCATAGAGCTTGCCGTTGTCACCCATGATGGGATCGACGAACACCTTGGTGCCCTTTTGCCCGCGGCGGTGGCAAAAGTCCGAGATGATACGCGTCTCTTCCTCGGTCACGATAAAGCCGGTCGAGATGGCGTCGAACTCAAAGCCGAGCTCCTCCCAGATGGCAAGACTCTGACGCACGTACTCCGTGGTGTCGTGGATGTAGAACTTGGGATAGTTGAGCGTATCGGACACAAGCGCCGTCGGCAGATTGTGGATACGGTAACCCATGTGCGACAGCACCGGCAGCATGGCGGAAAGCGCGACCTTGCCGTAACCGCACATATCGTTAATCAGCAGCAGCTGAGTATTCTTCATGAGGGTCTCCCTTGGTTCGGGCACGGCGCAGCAGCGCCACAGTGCGACTAAGTGTAGCGCAGGAGGCGTTGTGGGCGGGCGGTGGCGCCGTGGAGGTCAAATTGTTGCGGAAAGGTTTCGGAAATGGGGGCTGTTTGCTCCATAGCGGCCTAGTTGATGCTACTCATATAGCTCCATTTCAAAACTATGCCTATTTACTACGTTTAACCGCCCGCCTCCAACCACAGCGAATTTCTCTCCAACAAAACCGCAGGTAGATAGCTTGCGTTTTTTCAGAAACAGCTGTTGTGGTCAGCGATGCTGGATTCATCGTAGTAATTAGGCATAGTTTTTGGCAAGGCCGCTTCGAAAGGCATCATCGCAGCCCAAAACGATACCTTTTCCTTCGTCCCCAAGGGATCAGATTGCCGCTTAGGAGCGTTTGCAGCGTCGAGCGGTTACGGCGTTTGGTAAAACGCCGTAACTTAATAAGTTTGGTACCTTGACATTTATTTCTTGCACTCCTAAATTAGTTAGGCACAAAACAATTGCACTACCTAACTAAAGAAAGGAGCGACACCATGTGCGATGACCACATCGGCCTCTGCCCCCACACGCCGGGCGGCGACCCCCATGAACCCGCAGATGCGCCCGCGGCACAGTCCCAATCAGACGCGCTCGCCAAGCACATCCTAAACGGGCTGTAAGTTACGGGCCACTTTCTGCACTTTCACGGCGGCGGCGCCTCGGGAAAGGCCCCCATCGTCTGCTTGCTCGCCAAGCAGCCAAACGGCGAGATGTCACAGCAGGAACTAGGCCTGCACTTTGATCTTAAGCCCGGTTCGCTTTCCGAGATTCTCTCCAAGATCGAATGCGCCGGCCTTATCGAGCGCAGCCGCAATCCCAAAGACCGGCGGCAGCTCACCATTCGCCTGACCGAAGCGGGATGGGAAAAGGCCCACGTAGAGCAGGCGACCCGCATTCGCTTTAGAGAGCAGGCCTTTAGCGCGCTCACCCATGACGAGCGCGAGGACCTCGCCGAAATGCTCGATAAAATCCGCGTAACCTGGGAGGAACTGGATGATTAAAACCCTCATGGGAAGCATCCGCGACTATATGAAAGTCACCGTTGCCACGCCGCTGCTCGTGCTTGGCGAGGTGCTCTGCGAGATGCTGATTCCATTTATCACCGCCAACCTGATCGACGCCATCAAAGACGGCGCCACCGTAGCCGAGATGCTTCCCACCGCGGGCCTTTTGGTGCTCATCGCGCTGACATCGCTTGCTTTTGGCGCCGCGGCAGGCGTCACCTGCAGCCATGCGAGCTGCGGCTTCGCCAAGAACCTGCGTCACGACCTGTTCTACAAAATCCAGACGTTCAGCTTTGCCAACATCGATGAGTTCTCGAGCTCCTCGCTCGTCACGCGCCTGACCACCGACATCAACAACGTGCAGCAGGCCTTTATGATGATCATCCGTATCGCAGTGCGCGCGCCGCTGGTATTGATCTTCGCCTTTACCATGGCGTTTATCATGGGCGGCAGCGTCGCCATGGTCTACCTGGTCATCATTCCGCTGCTGGGCTTTGGGCTGTTCTTTATCATCTTTAAGGTGCGTCCCATCTTCTCGCGCGTGTTCCACAAGTACGATGCCCTTAACGAGTCCGTCGAGGAAAACGTCACCGGCATGCGCGTGGTTAAGAGCTACGTACGCGAAGACTTTGAGAAGGAGAAGTTCGCGGCCGCCGCGCGCGATGTCCAGATGGACTTCACCCGCGCCGAGAAGCTGCTCGCCTTTAACAACCCCATGATGAACATCTGCGTCAACGGCGCGTTTGTCGTCATCATCTACCTGGGCTCCAAGCTCATCATCACGAGCCAGGGCACGCTGTTCGACGTGGGCCAGCTCTCCTCGACCTTTACCTATGGTTTCCAGATTCTCATGAGCCTGATGCAGCTGTCGATGATCTTTGTCATGGTGACCATGGCCGACGAATCGGCACACCGCATTACCGAGGTGCTGGTCGCCGAGCCCACGATTGCCAATCCCGCCGAGCCCGTGCTCGAGGTTGCCGACGGTTCCATCGACTTTGACCACGTGAGCTTTAAGTATTCCGCGCATGCGAAACGCCAGGCGCTCGACGATATCGACCTGCACATTACGAGCGGCGAGACCATCGGCATCATCGGCGGCACCGGCTCGGCCAAGTCCACGCTCGTTAACCTCATCGCCCGCCTGTACGACACCACCGAAGGCGCTGTGCGCGTGGGCGGCGTGGACGTGCGCGACTACGACCTGGACGCGCTGCGTCACCAGGTCGCCATGGTGCTGCAGAAAAACGTGCTGTTTAGCGGCACCATCGCCGAGAACCTGCGTTGGGGCGACCCGAACGCCACCGACGAGGAAGTCCGCGAGGCAGCGCATCTGGCCTGCGCCGACGAGTTTGTCGACGGTTTCCCCAAGGGCTACGACACCTGGATCGAACAGGGCGGCTCCAATGTTTCGGGCGGTCAGAAGCAGCGCCTGTGCATTGCACGCGCCCTGCTGCGTCGCCCCAAGATCTTGATCCTGGACGACTCCACCAGCGCCGTCGACACCAAGACCGACGCAAAGATTCGCGCAGGTCTGGCAAGCTATCTGCCCAACACGACCAAGATCATCATCGCCCAGCGCATCAGCTCCGTGCAGGACGCAGACCGCATCATCGTCATGGAGGGCGGCCGCATCGCACAGATCGGCAACCACGAAGAGCTGCTCAAGACGAGCGAGATCTACCGAGAGACCTTTACCTCGCAAAACAAGATGTCTGCCGAGGGCGAAGGGGCCGTCGAGGCCGACACCGAGGCATCCGCAACGCAAGCTCAGACCCAGGAAGGAGGCGAGGCACATGAGTAAGGCAACGACCGCCGAGCGCGCGCTCAACCGTAAGGGCGGCACCATGTCGCGCCTCATCAAGACGCTCTTTGGCTTCTATCCCGTGCTTTTGCCCCTTGTCGTCGCCGGCGTGGTGCTCTGCGCCATCATCAACTCCATCGGCGCGACCTTCCTGCAGAGCGCCCTGCAGATTATTAGCGAATCGTGGCAGTCGGGCGATTGGGAAGCCGCACAGCCCAAGATTCTGCAGCTCGTGACCACCCTCGCCTGCATCTACGGCGTCGGTGTCCTGTCCTCGCTCTTCTGGAACCGCGCCATGGCTATCGTCACGCAGGGCTCGCTCGAGAAGCTGCGCGAGATGATGTTCAACCGCATGCAGGACCTGCCGATCCGCTACTTCGACACGCACCAGCGCGGCGATATCATGAGCCACTACACCAACGACATCGATACGCTGCGCCAGATGATCAGTCAGTCGCTGCCCAACCTGCTCATGACGATCATCATCATTGTCACGGTGTTCTTTATCATGCTGTACTACAGCGTGTGGATGTGCCTGGTCATCATCGCCGGCGTCGCCTTTATGACCTTTATGACCAAGCTGCTCGGCTCCAACTCCGCGCGCTTCTTCATTGCGCAGCAGACCGAACTCGGCGTGGTCGAGGGCCATATCGAGGAAGTCATGAACGGCCAGAAGGTCGTCAAGGCATTCTGCCACGAGTCTGCCGCCGAGGCCGATTTTGACGAGCGCAACGAAAAGCTCTTCGAGGTCTCGCAAAAGGCCAACATGTACGCCAACATCCTCATGCCCATCCTTATGAACCTGGGCAACCTGCTCTACGTGCTGGTGGCCCTTGCCGGCGGCATTTTCCTGGCACTGGGCGTGCCCAACCTGAGCATCTCGGGCATGGCGCTGTCCATCGCCGTCGTGGTGCCGTTCCTCAACATGACCAAGCAGTTCTGCGGACAGATCGGCCAGATCTCGCAGCAGATCAACGCCGTGGTCATGGGCCTCGCCGGCGCCGACCGTATCTTTGAGCTCATCGACGAGAAGCCCGAAGCCGACGAAGGCTATGTGACGCTCGTCAACGCGCAGGTCAACCCCGATACCTGGCAGCTCGAGGAGGCTGACCACCACACCGGCATGTGGGCGTGGAAACATCCGCACCGCGCAACCGGCGAGATCGAGTACGTGCCGCTGCGCGGCGACCTGGTCATGGACAACGTCGACTTTGGCTACACGCCCGACCACGAGGTGCTGCACGGCGTGTCCGTGTTTGCCAAGCCGGGCCAGAAGGTCGCGTTTGTCGGCGCCACCGGTGCCGGCAAGACGACCATCACCAACCTCATCAACCGCTTCTACGACATCGCCGACGGCAAGATCCGCTACGACGGCATCAACGTCAACAAGATCCGCAAGGCCGACCTGCGCCGAAGCCTGGGCGTCGTGCTGCAGGACGTGAACCTGTTCACCGGCACCGTGATGGATAACATCCGCTACGGCAACCTGGATGCGACCGACGAGGAGTGCATCGCGGCGGCCAAGCTCGCGGGCGCGGACGACTTTATCACCCGCCTGCCCGACGGCTATGACACCATGCTCACCGGCAACGGCGCCCAGCTGTCGCAGGGCCAGCGCCAGCTGATCTCGATCGCCCGCGCTGCCGTCGCCGATCCGCCGGCAATGATTCTGGACGAGGCAACGAGCTCTATCGACACGCGCACCGAGGCTATCGTGCAGGCGGGCATGGATAAACTCATGGAAGGCCGCACGACGTTTGTCATCGCACACCGCCTGTCCACCGTGCGCAACTCTGACC
>URNQ01000008.1 GCA_900549245.1 uncultured Collinsella sp. | reverse complement strand
ACGAGCGGGGGCTCCTGTCGTTTCCGTGCCCTCGGATTGGGTCATAGTGTCTGTCCGTCCTCTACCTGCGGCGTTGCCATGGTAGTCATTGGGGCGGCACTTGGGGACGTTCCTTTTCTGCCGGCAGTTGGGGACACTCCTTGCGCCAGCGTTGCATCGAATGCTCGGGAAAATACGAGCCGGTATTTGGCCGAATAGCGGGTCGCGGTTTCCGGATGGGTTGGGTTGCGGAAAGTGCAACCCGGAATATTGCTCTGAAACGGGATGCCGATTCCCCGACAAGGCTCAACCGGAAAGCGCATCCCATTCTGAGGCGGCAAAACGGGATGCGCTTTCCGCGCGACAGAATCTATGCAGCCGTGTTGAGCGACAGCCCCGCTACTCGCCCAGAATCAGCGCCGCGAGCTCATCCTGGGTGTCCACCACGTAGTCGGCGCCGGCGGACTCCAGCTCTGCGCGGCCGCGGAAGCCCCAGGTGACACCGGCGCTCTTGAGGCCGGCGTTGTGACCGGTCAGAACATCGACATTGGAATCGCCCACATAGAGTGTGGTTGCCGGGTCGGCGCCTAGCTCTTCCATAACATGCAGCGTAACAGGCGCCTCGGGCTTGGGAGGAAACGCATCGACGCGGCCCTGCACCAGCGCAAAGCGCTCGGAACCAAAGTATTTCTCGATAAGCGGAACCGCCGAGACGTGGTCCTTGTTAGTGAGCACGGCAAGCTGCACACCCGCGGCACGCAGGCAGTCGAGCAGCTCGATCGTGCCGGCGTACGGTGCAGTGTGGTCTTCCTTGTGCTCGCCGTAGTAAGCCCTAAACTCGGCAAGCGTCTGCTCAAACATACGGCCGTCGCCCGCATACTCGGCGGGCATAAAGCGCTCGACCAGCTTGAGCATGCCGTTTCCCACCTTGTAGCGGTACTCGTCTACGGCAAACGTGGGCCAGCCGTGCATCTCGCAGGTATGGTTGCTGGCGGCCGCCAGGTCCTCGAGCGTGTTGAGGATGGTGCCATCCAGATCAAAGATCACATGGGAAAAAGCTGCTGCCATGGGTGCTCCTGCCGCTTGAGTTGTAAAACGCACCCCATGATACTGGGCATGCGTGCCGGGCATGTTTGGAATCTGAATATCTTTAATAGCCCTGAGCCTTTGTCGTTAGCAAATCCTCGGCAGTTGTTCTCCCACAAGCATGTCGAGGATACGGGTCGAGCCCCAGCCGGTGCGTACGCGCACGGCGGGACGGGCGCCCTCGGCAAGTGGCAGCACGCGACCGACGATGGCGGCATTCTCGCCGTAGCGGGCGGCGCGCATGGCGCTCAGCGCGGCATCGGCTTGCTCGGTCGGCACGACGGCAACCATCTTGCCCTCGTTTGCCACCTGCAGCACATCGTAGCCGAGCATCTCGCAGGCGGCCTGCACGTCGGGGCGCACGGGCACGGCATCCTCGTCGACCTCCATAGCAACGCCGCTGGCCTGCGCAAACTCGTTAAGCGTCGAGGCCAGGCCACCGCGCGTGGGGTCGCGGAAGCAGCGTGTGTCGGGTGCTGCGGCAAGCACATCGGCAATCAGGTGGTTGAGCGGCGCGGCGTCGCTTTCGATGGTGCTCGAAAACGCCAGGCCCTCGCGTTGGCTCATGATGGCGATGCCGTGGTCGCCGAGTGTGCCCGACACCAGGATGACGTCGCCGGGCCGGCAGTTGGCACCGCTGAGCGTCACGCCTGCGGGCACCTCGCCTACGCCAGCGGTATTGATGTAGACGCCGTCGGCACCGCCACGCTCGACCACCTTGGTGTCGCCGGTGATAATCTTCACGCCTGCCTCATGTGCCGTTTCGGCCATGGTCTGCACAATCTGGCGCAGCTTGTCCATGGGATAGCCCTCTTCGAGGATAAAGCCGCATGAGAGGTAGCGCACGTTAGCGCCCGAGGTCGCGACGTCGTTGACGGTTCCGCACACGGCGAGTCGGCCGATATTGCCGCCGGGGAAGAACTGCGGCGAGACTACAAAGCTGTCGGTCGACATGGCGATGCGCCCGCTCGCGGGCAGCGCAGCGACGCCGGCATCGTTGCCCTCGAGCAGTTCGGGCGACCCAAAGGCATCCAAAAAGACCTCATCGATGATGCGTTTCATCATCTGGCCGCCAGAGCCGTGGCCCAACAGGACAGTGCTATCGGTGGCAGTACGGGACATATCGAAAACTCCAATCGAGGGGGGTCGGCAATAGCTGAGTGTGGCAGAATCGATGTTAAGTAAAAGTCAGCGAGCGCCATTCAGGCGAACTGAGTTGCCTTGAAAGAGGAAGCTGCTGGGCTTTTGCCCGCAGCCGACGATTGAAAGGCAAATCGCTCGCCTGAATGGCGCGCAGCGTCGACCGGTCCGCCGTTCGTTAGAACGGCGGAACCTAACAGCCTCGGTAGCGGAAATATGCTGCACAGCTGCCCTCGGAACTCACCATGCAGGGGCCGATGGGATGCTCGGGTGTACAAGCGCGGCCGAACAGAGGGCAGTCACTCGGCGTAATGGCCCCGCGCAGCACGTCGCCGCAGCGGCACCCACGCGGCTCGACCGTCGTCTCAACGGGCACGTCAAAGCGGGTGCGGGCATCAAAGCGCGAGAACTCGGGGCGGATGGAAAGGCCCGAGTTGGCAATCGGCCCCAGCCCGCGCCACGTGGTGTCGCATGGCTCAAACACCTGCTCGACCAGCTGGCGCGCCACGGGGTTGCCGTCTGCGTTGACGCCACGGCGGTAGGCGTTGTCGATTGCGGGCTGCCCCTCAACAACCATCTGGACCAGCATGCAGATGCCCTGCAAGATGTCGACCGGCTCAAATCCCGTGACCACGCCTGGGGTCTTAAACTCGTCGACCAAAAAGCCAAAGGGCGTTAAGCCCGTGATGGTGGCGACGTGCCCCGGAAGGATAAAGCCGTCGATAGTGGTCTCGGGATCGTTGGCGATGGCGCGTAGCGCCGGCGGTGTGGTCTTATGGGCACAGTAGACCGAGAAGTTCTGCAGCCCGCGCGCGTCTGCCTCCAGGATGGCGGCGGCGATGGTGGGCGTCGTGGTCTCAAAGCCGACGCCCATAAAGATGACCGGGCGATCGGGGTTGTGTTCGGCGATATCGAGTGCATCGAGCGGGGAGTACACAATGCGAATATCGCGCCCCGCCGCCTTTTGCGCGGCGAGCGAGGTGGACGATCCGGGCACGCGCATCATGTCGCCAAAGGTGGTGATGATGGCGCCGTCCATCTTGGCGAGCGCGATTGCATGGTCGATATCGCGGTTGGCGGTAACGCAGACGGGGCAACCCGGACCGCTCAGCAGTTTGAGCCCGGCAGGCATAATGGAGCGAAAGCCATAGCGCCCGATGCTCACGGTATGCGTGCCGCAGACTTCCATAAGGTTGATGCTGCGGTTGCCGACAAGCTCATGAATGCGCCCGATGAGCTCGCGAGCCAGCTTAGGATCGCGGAATGCCGAGAAGTCGATACCGGAGCGAGCCGGCTGTTCGGGCGTCACTAGTAAGTCTCCGCCGGGTTGGTGGCGAGCTGGTCCTCTTCGGCCAGCTCGGCCATGGTATTGACGAGCTCGAGTGTCTCTTGGGCCTCCTGCTCGTCGACAATCTGAATGCCAAAGCCGGCGTGCACGAGAATATAGTCGCCTACCTGTGCCGTCGGCACGAGGCGCAGCGAAACGGGGCGCTCGATGCCCATCATGTCGACGGTCGCCTTAAGGTCGTCGTCGCGTTTGACCACTTTACCGGGAACGGCAAGGCACATAATGTTCCCCTTTTATACGTTTTGCGCTGGATAGGCGCCTAATTACCCATCAGTTGATGGTAGCGCTCGCGGGAGTCACGAGCAAACGCGTTACACCTGTGAGACGGCGGCGCGCAGGCTGGCAAAACAGCCTATCACGATGTTGTCTGCGCAAGACGAGCGCGAGCGATGGCGGCCTGACCGTAGGCGATGCAGCCGTCGTTGACGGGCACGGCGTGGGAGACAAGGACAGTAAGGCCTGCGCTTTTGAGCTCGCGGGTGAGGAGCTGAAGCAGGAGTCGGTTCATGAACACGCCGCCCGAGAGCACGACGGTGTCGATGCCTTCACGGACGCAGATCTCGCTTGCGATGCGAGCCGACGCGCGTGCGATGGCGACATGGAAGTCGAGCGCGAGCTTGCCGGCGGGCACGCCGGTCCTGATTCCCTCCAAAAGCGCCTCAAAAAGCGGTCTGGAGTTCAGAACATGGAAGTCGTCCGGACGGGATGATTCGGTTACGGAAAAGCTGGCCATATTGCCGGTGGGGCAGGCACTTTCACTGCTGAACGCGCGCCAGGCGGCGGCTTCGAGTTCTATGGCAGGCTCGCCCTCGTAGGTTGCCTTGTCGCAGATGCCCAGAATTGCTGCCGCGGCATCAAAGAGACGCCCCATGCTGCTGGTACGCGGGCTGTTGATGCCGCGCTCGATCATGGTGGCTGTCACGCTGCGCGTTTGCTCGTCGAGGCTGTCCAAAAGCCGAGCGGCGCCTGGGTGCTCGAGCAGACCGAGCTCACTGAGCAGGGCAAAGGCGTTGCGGCGGGCGTCGCGCACGGAGGCCGCCCCGCCGGGGAGCGCCCAGGTGAGCAAATGCGCGGCGCGCTCAAAGCCGCCAAGGCCGGCAACAAGAAACTCGCCGCCCCAAATGGTCCCATCGGTGCCGGCGCCGGTGCCGTCAAAGGCGATGCCAAGGACACGCGCGTCGGTTGTAAGCTGGCCCGCGGCGATGGCCTCGGCCATTACGCTCGCAATATGCGCATGATGGTGCTGGACTTCGATAAGTGGCAGGTCCTGTTCCCGCGCCTGCTCACGCGCCTGCTCACGCGCCTGCTCACGCGCCCATTGGCTCGATAGGTAGCTGGGGTGCAAGTCGCATGCCAGCGCGGCAGGCACCAGGTCAAAAAGGTCTTCCAGGCGCGCACGCGCGGCGTTCCACGCATCGAAAGTCGCGCCGTTTTCGACATCTCCAATATGCTGCGACACAAAACAAGCCGCAGGACCGTCCGAGTCCTCGCGCGTGAGTGCAATCGTGGCTTTTTGCTGCGGGCCGCAGGCGAGTACGCAAGGCGCGGCGCTGGCGAGTGCCGGCAACGGCAACGGCTGCGGGGCGTACCCGCGAGCGCGGCGCACGGGCATAACGGCACCGTCGACCACACGTACTACGGAGTCGTCGTAGCGCGAGAGGATCGCGCGGTCATTGCCGAGCAGCGCGTCGGCGATGCCGGTGGCAACGAGGTGCTTCCAAGCAAGATCGTCGTCGGTCTCGATAGGCTCTTCGCTCAAGTTTCCACTGGTCATAACCAGCGCGCGCATGCCGTGCGAAGCGGCGGCGGCAAGCAACAGATGCTGAAGCGGGGTATAGGGGAGCATGACGCCGAGTTCGGGCAGATCGTGCGCAACGGACGGTGCGAGTTCGAGAGCATCGGAGAAATCTCCCTCGCCAACACCACGCCGGCGCAGCAGCACGATGGGGCGGATGCTGCCGGCCAGCAAGTCGCGCTCGGCATCATCGAAATGGCACAGGCGCTCGGCGCCGCCAAGGTCGCGCACCATAACAGCAAGCGGTTTGTTGCTGCGGCGCTTGCGACGGCGCAGCTCGGTCACCGCCTGTTCGTTGGCGGCGTCGCAAGCCAGATGGAATCCGCCCAGGCCCTTGATGGCAACAATGCCACCGGCCGCAAGTAATTCAACACAGCGCTCGATAATGGCGTCGCTGGCCTCGCGCGTGTCGCCGACAGCCGGCGTCGTCCCCGAGTTTCCGAGCTCCATGCCGCGCGCCGCCTCACGCCAGGTAATATGCGGCCCGCAATCAAAACAGGCATCGGGCTGCGCATGAAAGCGCCGGTCAAGTGGGTTGGTATACTCCGTGGCGCACTCGGGACACATGGGAAAGCAGTCCATGGACGTGGCCGCTCGGTCATAGGGCAGCGACCGGATGATGGTAAAGCGCGGCCCACAGTTGGTGCAGTTGATAAAGGGGTAGTGATAGCGTCGGTCGGCGGGGTCGAACAGCTCGCGTAGGCAGTCGTTGCAGGTAGCGATATCGGGCGAGATGAGCGTCGTATGCGCAGTCTGATCCTGTGACGCCACGATGCGAAAGCCCTGCTCGTCGGCGGCATCCCAAGTGCCGGGTTCCAAATCCGCAACGTCAATACGCTCCACGCGGGCTGCCGCAGGCGCGTGGTCCGACAGCGCGGCGACAAAGCCGTCGAGCGCCTCGGCGCAAGCGTGCGCCTCGACATGCACGCCGTCGCCCGCGTTGAGCACCCAGCCGCAGATGCCATGCGCCATGGCCTCGCGATACACAAACGGCCGCATGCCAACGCCCTGTACAATGCCCGTCACATGAATATGCACATGTCGCATGCGGCTCTCCCTCATCAAAACCGACCAAAAAGGGACAGGTTTATTTTGGCAGGTAAAACGTTAGACCTGCCAAAACAAACCTGTCCCTTTTTGGCAGGTGCGCTACAGCCCCAAGCTTTGCCCGGTGGCGGCGCAGGTGAGCTCGCCGTGCTTAACGCCGCGAAGGCCCAGCAGGCGGTCGGCCAGCTCGTAAACGCGCTCGCCGCGACCCTTGAGCGCCAGAATCTCCAAGCAGTTGTGGTGATCCAGGTGCACGTGCATGGTCGAGACGATCTCGTCGGTGTAGTCGTGTTGCACCTCGTCCAGGCGGCGCGTCAGGTCGCCGGTGTGATGGTCGTAAATCATGGTGAGCGAACCGATGACTTGTTCGTCGGGCGTGCGCATCTGCTCCTTGGCGATCGAGGCGCGAATCAGGTCGCGCACGGCCTCGGAGCGGTTGGCCACGTCACCGCGGCGCGCGATCTGCTCGTCAAAGCGACGAAGCAGGTCATCGGGCGCGGTGACCGAAAAGCGGACCAGCTCGGAGCTGGAGCCACTGCATCGACAGCTCGCCTCGGCACCCGCGCCGTGAACATGTGCGTGCTCGCAGCCGTGTGCGTGCTCGTGCTCGGCCACGTTACACCAGCTTCACAGAGCCGACGGAGTTGTGGTCGGCCTCGATGGCGTCCTCGTAGCCCTCGAGCGCGACATGCGCCTCGTGCAGCGCGGCCATGGCAGCCTCGAGCTTGGCGCCGATGCGCTCCATGTCAAAGTTCTCGGTCGCATGCAGCAGCTGATGGCTCCACTCGTGAGCGAGCTCGATGGTGTCGTCGATCTGCTTGACGCTCATGGCAAGCTGGCTCATGTTCATTCCGACGTCATGCATGGGGAGTCTCCTTTTGTACGGGGCGATATGGTGGTTCAGATTCTACTACGGAGGGCTCCCATGCCGGCGTTGTATGCCAGTTGTCCTACGGTGCCAGTGAGGCTAGCGGCACGACTATGACGCCGTCTTCCCGTCGATAAGCAGTTGCGGTTCCAGTTAGGACGAGTAAGAAGGACGCTTCGCCTTGGTGGGTGGAATCGATTTTCGATGCAAGCTTCTTGAGATTGGCGGCCGCGGCGTCTATGGGCTTTGAGCCCAGTTTGACCTCGACCAGAGCATACCTTCCGTCATTCAGAACGAGTACGGCATCGGCTTCAAGGTCTGTCTTATCCCGATAGTGGTAAACCTTGCCGCCAAGCAGATCCATATAGGTGCGCAGGTCGCGGATGCACATAGATTCAAACAGAAGCCCAAATGTTTCAAAATCTTCCAGGAGCTTTTGAGGGGTTGCCCCAAGGGCCGCGACCGCAAGAGACGGGTCGCAAAAATGGCGTGTTGGACTCGTTCGTACAGCAGTTTTCGAGCGAAGTCGCGGGGCCCATGCTTCGAGATCTTCGAAAACACAAGCGCGCGTCAAGGCGTCGACGTATTCAGATACAGTATTTCGCGAGGGAGGTTCTCCTTGCATGTCAGCGGCGATTGTTGCGAGCGATGCCTCCGTTGAGATATTGCGAGCGTAGCTTCGAATAATCTGGGTCATCCAAGTCTTATTTCTTCTCAACCCGTCAATCTCTTCGATATCGGAATCAAGCAGCTCCGAGATATAATCAGGGGCCATGGATAGCGCAACCCCATGGTTTGGCTCGATGACCGCTTCCGGCCAGCCTCCTCGGCAAAGCGAATAAGCGACACGCTCAATATCGAAATTGACCATATCGGCAACATCAGTGTTTCCATCAAACAGACTTGCCAGCGAAACCGATCCTGTTGACTCGCGTGATTCAAAAAGTGACATCGGACGCATGTTCATGCGCGCTATGCGCCCGACTCCGGAGTGTGCCGGCATTTCACTTGCCCGAGGCGTTGCGGAGCCGGTGAGGATAAACCTGCCTCGCCCTTGACCACGGTCAATCGCGAACCTTACGGCATCCCAAAGCTGCGGAGCCATTTGCCACTCATCGATTAGGCGCGGCTCGTCTCCTTTGAGCAGAAGAGAAGGTTTCGAATCGGCAAGCTGGATGTAACTCGGGGCGTTATCGGGGTCTTGCATGTAGATGCTGCTCGCAGCGGCTTGTTCGGCCGTTGCAGTCTTACCGCACCATTTTGGCCCTTTGATTTGGACAGCTCCAGAAGATTTAAGTTTTCTGGCAAGTACTTTGTCCGCGACCCGTGGTAGATAACCGTGTTCAATTGAATTCATATAGCCCTCCCTGCTAATAGAGTATTATACCGTTGATATGTGCAAGTTGGACAATTTCTATTGTGCAAGATGGATGATTCTAATTGTGCTAGTTGGACAATTTCTATTGTGCAAGTTGGACATGATATCTAATGCATATTCTTGATGCCAAAAGAGAAGCTCTAGAGTCTCCAGCCCTTTGTCGTATAACGCATGATGTCAAGAATATCGGCCTTGATGTTTGGCGGCAGGGCTTTGAAGAGTGATAGATATTCGTCTTCCTGAGCAGTAAAAAACGCAGGGCTTCCGTCTGAATCTTTGGTATAGCCAAGGATATCGTTGGGCGTGCATCCAAAGAGATCGCACAGTGCAACAATGCGGTCCTCTCCTAGTTTTGCTCGACCTGTTTCCCATGCACTATATGTCGCCTTGCTAACGCCAAGACTGTCCGCAATTTGAAGCTGAGTAAGCCCTGACTTTTTGCGGATTCTGGCGAGTGCGGTATGTTTATTGGTCACATCCATGTCGCTCCCGTCTGATATCAAGAGCAACTTTGCATTTCGGTGCCAGTCAAATGTCTAACTGGATTGTCCATAGGTGCAATAATTGACATAAAGTCTAATTTGAATAAACTCAAAACCAATATAAATAGACATCAAGGAATGGTGGCTATGGGGAGAGTTGTTGGAATTGATCTCGGGACAACCTATTCGGCTGTCGCCGTATTGGGAGATGATGGACTCCCGGAGATACTGCAGAATACAGATGGTGAATCGACAACGCCTTCGGTTGTGCTGTTTCAAACATTCGACGGGAAGGACGAACCGCTCGTCGGTACGATGGCCAAGCATTCTGCGGCAAGTGATCCCGACAATGTCGTCCAGTTCGTCAAGCGGCAGATGGGTAATCCAGACTGGAGGTTTGACTCCGACTCCGGTATTTCCTATTCGGCGGAGGAGATTTCTTCTCTAATAATCAAAAAGCTGTTACAAGATGCTGAGCAAGTTCTTGGAGAGGAAATATGCGGCGCGGTGATTACGGTCCCTGCGTACTTTGATGATGCGAGAAGAACGGCGACAAAGCAGGCGGGTGTAATTGCCGGCACTAAAGTGCTTCGTGTGCTGAACGAGCCGACGGCCGCGGCCCTTTCCTTTGGTCTCGATACCGAGAAAAACGGCGTATCGCTCGTCTATGACTTGGGCGGCGGAACGTTCGACGTGACGCTTCTTAAGATAGAGGACGGTTGCTTTACGGTTATCGGAACCGATGGCGATAGAAACTTGGGCGGATTCGATTTCGATAACGCTCTAATGTCGTTTGTGGCAGAAGAGCTCTCGAAACAGGGTGCCGGTAATGTTCTCGAGAATTATCTGATAAGTGCCGAGCTTCGAGAGAAATGCGAAATGGTTAAGCGCACTCTTTCGAACGTGCCAAAGGCAAACCTCCATATTTCGAAAGACGGAAAGCCCTACCGCGTAACTATTACGCGCGAAGATTTCGAACGCGTCGGCAAGTCGCTTCTAACTCGGACAAAAGAGCTGGTTGAGGACGTGCTCGAGGACACCGGCTATTCCTGGGCCCAAATTGACCATGTGGTTCTTGTTGGCGGCTCAACGCGAATGCCGATGGTGCACAAGCTGATTGAAGAAATGTCGGGAATGAAGCCTGAGCTCGGGGTAAATCCTGACGAGGCCGTTGCCATGGGAGCCGCCGTTCAGGCGGCGATAGAGATGGAGTCTAGTCTTGATAGGGCGGGTTTACCGGAGGACGGTTTGCCTGACATGCCTCTCTTCGAGACCCCGAGCGTTGTCATTACCGATGTGACATCGCAACCCCTGGGGGTTGTGATGCTCGATAAGGATGGCAGGGACTACAACGAGGTCGTGATTCCGAGGAATTCGCCCGTGCCGGGAAGTTACTCACAGGATGCAGCGACCGTCAGTGAAAACCAATCATGCGTCAACGTCCAGGTGACGCAGGGGGATGACCCTGATTTGAACTATGTGGTAATCATCGGATCTAAAGAGATACCGCTTCCTGCTGGCCTGCCCAAGAGTTCTCCTATCCGCATCGTCTATGAATACGACAAAGAACAGACAGTGCATATCCGTCTATATGACGGGGAGAACGGACGACTGTACGGTGAGTTCGAAATCGACCGCGTGGCGAATATGGACGAGCGGCAACTTGATGCTGCCGTTAACAAGATGAAGAACATCGAGATCGGATAGGAAATCAGATGGAAGAATTTGTCGACTACTACGGAATCCTTGAACTGCAAAAGGACGCCTCGATTGAGGATATCGAAGGGGCAATCAAGAAAACTAGAAAGCGCTTCAGGCGCCTCGAGGGCTCGCCCGATGCCATGCAGAGGGCAAATGCCGAAAGGATGATGCAGCTCTTAAATGAAGCAGATTCGTTGTTTCACGATAGCGCAAAACGCATGAAATACGATGCCGCATATGATAGCGGGAAGTGTGACAGCGAGAAGGAGCTGGAAAAAGACGCCCGTGCTGCAACTGCCGAGAAAGACTGGACTTCAGAAGCGAAAGATTATTTCAAAAACGGTCAGAGTGCCAACGCTTGTTTTGCCGCTAGGGAAGCAACAAGGAATTGCTCAACCGATGCGGAAGCATGGCTTGTGTGGGCTCTGGCGGCATATACGATGGACAAGTATGACGAGTCCATTTTTGCCGCATCTGAGCTGCTGAAGCTTGGCTCGCATCAGGCGACCGCCCATAGGCTGTTGGGCGACTCATACATAATGATCGATAAATACGCAGACGCCGAGGCTGAGTTTCTGAAGGCCCAGCAGATTGATAAGAACGACTATACAATTATGGCGCGCTTGGTTGACGCGCGTTACCTTCAGGGGAAATTTGATCAAGCCCTCACTATGGCGCGCAACCTACATGAGGCACATCCGGATTATGAACCCGTTCTAAGCTCGTTATGCCGGTGCTTAGAGACGGATGTCGAGAGCAAAATGAGCTCAAAGGATAATGCCGGCTATTTCACCAATATGAAACAAATCCAGCATGCTGAACTTGTCGTTAGCGAAATGCGCGCGTTGGGAAATATCGACAAGGCTGATGTGGAATGGATTGAGAAAATGGAGGGCCTTATCGACTGGGCACGCAAAAGGCACTACATTGCACCGGGCCGATGGTTTTGGATTCTCTGCGCTTTGACTTTCTTATTTATGATAAGCGGGTCAAGCGGCGCTCTCTTGACGCTCGTCCTGTTCTTTGGGCTGCTCCTGTATGCGTTCTTCTTTGTTGTGCCGACCGGATGGATGATCAATGCCCGTAAATTAGGAGAGCTTGCAAAGAGGACGGGGCTCCAATAATGGACGTGCGGTGGGGTCAAGCGCTTGACAGCTTAGAGATGGATCGCCGGGCAATTATTGACTGTGCAGAAGAGCTCAGAGCGTCTCTTGCTTCTCTCAAGTCAGATTCAAGAAAAATCAAAGACTTGACCACTGGCGAAGCTTATGCGGGATTATTCAGCGAGCTGCTACTTGCCGTTGATAGGGTTAAGAATGAGCCGCTGTCAGAGGACTTGAGGTCTTCGATTGTGGACGAGATTGTCGGGGTTTGTAGCCATTACGGGCTTGAACCTGTTCTATGTGACGAGACAGTTAACCTGCATGAGCATGAAATCGTTGGATTCATTAAGACAGACGAGGCCTTTAAAGATGGAAAGGTGGCTCGAGTAGAGCGAGACGGTTACAGAATTGGCGGAAGGCTTCTCCGCCCAGCGCGAGTGGTTGTCTTTCGGCACGAAGAGGACTGATGGCTGGTATGTCTCTGGAGGAAACATATTACGAGATGAGGCGGACGGTCAATGAGACAATAGAGTGCCAGGCCCACCTGCTTGGTGCTTGTAAATCTCAGTCTGCATCTGTTGACATGTGGCTGAAGGCGACATTGGAGGAAAAGCGCGAGGCAAAAGCGCGGGCGCTTAATAAGCTTAAGAGCCGCGAAAAGCGGCGCAATGCCCTTACGAAGAAACGCGTTCAGGATATCGTTGACGAATTGCTGAAGGTTGAGGAGGGCTCCGCCCTTAACGCCGCCGAGTATATCCAGATTGGATCGATGTCGAAAACTTCAAAACGTGACGATCTGTTTACGGTGCCCTTTATCGTTCCGTTGCTTGGTCACGGCAATATCGTGATGTCGGTTTCAGGCGAGGGCTGCATTTCAGACGGGGTGGTACGCGAGGTAGAGGCCAAGACGCTTTTAACGACCTCAGCGTCGCAAGTTGAAATCATTAGTTTTGACCCGGCACTCAAAAACATCGAGGCTCCTTTTTCGACGATTGGTCGGAACGGGCAAGGCGAGGCGGCGGTCAGGTATTTGCATTCGAGGGGCGAACTCGATGCCTTACTCAACGAGCTGACCGACCGTGTGACGCGAATCAACAACGAGTTGCTGTCAGACGATGAGTGCCTGGCGGTATATCACCAACGGGTCGGAATGCCGGTCGAGAAGTACCAGCTCGTTGTGATCCACGATATGCCGATGGGAATGGCTGCCGAGCAATACGACCGTGTATGCTCGCTGATGAAGGCGGCCCCAAAGGCAGGCACTTCTTTCCTAATGATACAACCTAAGATGGACGACTTGCCCAAATGGTATTGCGAGAAGAAACGTTCCTATCCTGTTTCGGAGCGTCTCGAACTATTCTCGGGCAGTCATGCCCGATGGCTGGGTCACGATGGCTACGATGTTGAGCTCTATGAGCTTGACACGATTGAATCGACCCAAGCCGCCGAGCGGATGGCCCGATCAGCGGCAGAGCTGCGGTTGCCCGAAGTAAAGATCGAGTCGGTACTTCCCGCGGAGTATTGGATGGAGACGAGCGAGGACGGAGTCACGTTCTCGCTGGGTCTGCGTGGAACCCAGACGGTTGATGTCACGATTGGCTCGAATGAGACTCAAAGACATAATGCATTGATAACCGGCGCGGTCGGACAGGGTAAATCGAATCTGTTGAAAGATATCATCTACGGTTTGTGCGTCAGGTATTCTCCCGACGAGTTGGAACTCTATCTGTTTGATTTCAAAGAGGGCGTTACCCTGTTTCCCATGGCTCCTACGCTGGATTCCCCCGAGTATCTACCGCAGGTAAAGGCATTTGGGCTTGAGGCCGATGAAGACTTTGCCATGGATGTGCTGAATTCCATAGCCGCAGAGGCCAAGCGGAGGGCCGCTGCGATCAAGCCTTACGGAGATAATCTGCTTAAGTATCGGCGCAATAGCGGGAATAAGATGCCGCGTATCGTTGTGGTCATTGATGAGTTCCAGCTATTTCTAGAAGGCTCGAGAGGCAAGGAAGCCTGTGAACTTTTGGAACGCATCGTTCGCCTCTATCGTGCATACGGTATTCACGTGATACTGGCGTCACAAAGTATCGGCGGGATAACCAATCTTGCCATTTCCCAGGGCAAGTTCTTCGCACAGTTTCCTATCCGTATCGGATTGAAAAACTCGCCGGCGGAGTCGCGGGCGACTTTCGGACCCTTTAACGAGGCGGCCGCTAGTCTAAGGTTCAGGGGGCAGGCGATTCTGAACGAAGATTACGGAAATCCGAGCGCAAATGTGACGGTGCTTACACCGTTTGCTGAGGATGCCACGTTGGACAGTCTCAGGAACAAGTTCTATGCAATGTCAAAAGAGCACCTTGATGAGCCGGTGGTTTTCGACGGAAGCACTCTACCGGAGTTGGCTGAGGCCCTCCTTGAGCAGAGCGACATAGATTCAGGTAACGTGCCGAGCGCCTTGCTTGGCCGGGGTGTTTCTGCTGGGTTGGCACCGATATATTTCTCGTTTGAAAGAGCTGCGGGAAGCAATATCGCTCTTGTGGGCAGGGGAACGCTGCCAGGGCTCGGTGATCTTCCGAATTCTGTCGATCTTGCGGCGTGCGTTATGGAAACGCTTGTTTTATCGCTTGCACGCTATGAGCGAGGCGCTGAGTTTGCTGTAGTGGAGGATGGCGCGCGCCATATTTCTGATTCGACTCTGGAGATATGCGCTCGTGCAGGGGTTTCTCCGAAGGTCGTGCCTTCGGACGAAGCGATTGCATGGATTGCCGATTGTCTTCAGAGAAATGATGTCGGGGAAGAATGTAGGCGGGAGCGGTTTGTGTTGGTGCCGAATGCGGACTCACTAGGATCTTTCGACTTTGGTGCTCAGCAGAAGATTCAAAAGGTGTTCCGCGAGGCTCCTATGCACGGAATCCACTTTGTCTGCCATTGGCAAACCCCCGTAGCGCTTTCAGCGCAGTTGGGTTCATCGGGACTGTCGTCTTTTGACGGCGTGGCGTGTCTGTTTGGCTCGAACGTCGCAGCGAAGCAGTTGGATGGCCCGCTGTGCCAGTGGAACGGGCAAGAGAACCGGGTCCTTTACAAGGAGGCTTCCTCGGGGCGTCCCTCAATGAAGCTCATGCCCTTTATCACAACGCGATTATGGAGGAGGGGCGACGATGAGCAGGGATGATTTGTACGAAAGGTATCTGTCCGAAGCAGAACGATTTCTGAAATCGGAGGCGTCGAGCGCCCAGCTTGTTAAGCAGGAGTGCGATCGTTGGGATCGGGAGTCGACCTCTGCGAAGAACATGGCGGGCAAAAAGAAAACGGAGATTGATCGCCTGGCGCATCAGGCGCAGGAGGCTTTTTCGCAATTGTCTAAACGACTTGAGGGGAGTCGCGCAAAGGACGTCGGCGTTGCGCTTCCGAACATGGTTAGACCGATTGAGTCGAATGAAGACGCTGCCGAGCTTGCCTCTTCGTTATCAGGGCTTATCAAGAAAATCGATTGCTATATCGAGATGATTGAAGAAGATACGTCTGTGAACGAGTTGAGTCAGCGATCTTCAAATGCACTGGATGCTCGACGGGCGGCTCTTGATCGGAAACGTCTTCTGGCGGAAGAAGAGAAGGCGATGCCGGATCCTCTTCCCGTTAAGGCCGAGGAGTCGAAAGGCGGCTGCCTTTCTCAGGCGGCGGTTCTATGCGCGTGCTGTATTGGGGCAATTTCGCTTATTGCGAATGTGCTATTTGGGTTGTTGTGACAACGGAAAGGAACAGAAATGAGTCAGAACATCGGCCAGCTCGTTGCAGAGCTGAACACGTTGGTGTCGAAGATGGAGACGCAGCGAGGCGTGTGCGCCACGGTGGCGGACGATCTCGATTCGCTGCACGACATGCTTAACGCGGCAATGGAAGGAACAAATTCGACCGCTCAAAATGAGGCGGTTGGGCAGCTTGGGGCGGCAGCGGCAAAGCTGCTCGAGGCGGGTGGCCTTATCAGTACGGCATGCGATGTGGTCAGTACGTATGCAAGCTCGCTCTAGGCGTTTATGGGTGGCGCGGGGGCTCGCCTCCGCGCTTGCCGTTTTCTTGTTCGGCTTGGGAATTGTTCTGGCCGGTCGTATTGGCGTGAGAAAGGTCGTGAAATCCAGCGGAGGCAATTGCGTGCTGGTGGCTTGTGCAGATGGTGTTGGAGATGTGCTTGATATCTGCAATGCAAGAGTTACTGATACGGTTTCAGGGGTTGTGGAGCAAGACGAATCTCGCTCTTTGTCCATCGATGGGAGCTCGGAATTTCAGCTAAGCATTCAAGAACGGTACTACGCCGACTTGGCGCATGGGCCTAAGGGTCCCGAGTATCAGAAGTACATCGTTTTGCACGATACGGAGGGCGATTCTTCCCCTGAAAGTGTCATCGATTGGTGGGAGTCCAACGGCAATAAGGTAGCGGCTCATTTTGTTGTTGGAAAAGATGGGTTGATCGTTCAATGTGTGCCTCTCGATCAAATCGCGCACCATGCCGGTTTTGGCGATATTGGGAAGAACGAGCAGTATGGAATAATCGATGAGTCGAGAGATGACAGGGTCGGAACGTTACCGATAGGGGGAAGTTGCCCCGATTACGGCATGAACTCATATTCCGTTGGGATTGAGATGGTCCATGTTGGAGGGTCGGGTGATTATCCCGAAGAGCAGCTTATTGCTGTCGACGGTCTAATCGCGTATATCGATGAATATTACGGGTTCAAGAGTCAGATTATCGACCACAAGGCGTGGCGGACGGGAAATTCGGATACATCGGCGGAATTCTCATCATATCTGTCGAACTATCAAGAATATCGACGTCATGTTGACGGATAAAAAGACAGATTGAAGGGGGAGACAGTGAAGTGTCCCAAATGTAACGCAGAGATAGAAGAAGGGACGGTTTACTGTCCCTTTTGTGCTGCGAAAGTATCTTCTGATGCAGGTCGGCCGACCGCAGAGAATGAGCGGATGTCATTCGATGTCCAAGAAAATGCGAAGGGGAGAGCAGGGGCAGAGGATTCCGGCAACGAGCTCGGTAAAAGAGCAATTGGGTTAATTGGCGGATTCGATTCAAATAAAATAGTGATAATTGGTCTGGTGGCCGTCATCGTCGTTGGCGGCTATTTCGTCTGGAGCCGATCCGGGAGCAGTCATCTTTCATCGGAATCAGCTCAAAGCCATCAAAGCACGATATATGAAACGGATGCCGATGAAGCCGAGCCGGAAAATTCATGTGAAGAAGATGCAGATGATGGTGAAGGCGCAACAGAATTGACGGTGATATCTAATAATTCAGGCGCGTTTCCTGAGATGATGGTGAATGTTAAGGTAACGGGATCTTCAAAAGGGATGCTATCAAAGCCAGAGAATTGGGTCGTTAAAGAAACAGGGGTGAGCGGTGGCCAGGCTTCGATCAGCCCTCGGAGCGTCGCAGTCGGCTCGGACGGGGTTTGCAAGCTCGCATATCGATCAACACTCGGTAGTGATTCGGGCGATAGCCGTACGGTTGTCGTTTCATATATTGATGGTCAATCACATAAGGTTATGGATAGCTTTTCCTATTACTGTGACGCGAAGAGTTCGACAGTAGACGGATACTTACTTTCTGAAAGCGACTCGCGGCGTTATACCGAGGCGGAGATCAGAGAAATGGGCATGAGCACATGGGAGCTTTGCTTGGCAAGAAACGAAATATATGCACGCCATGGTCGCAAGTTCAAGAATGAGAAGATTCAAGAGTATTTCGACAATAAAGATTGGTATGAAGGCATATACTCGCCTGAGGAATTTGATGCGATGACATCACCGCTTAATGATATCGAGAGGGCAAATGCCGAAACGATCCAGTCTTACGAACGTGCTATCGGATCTGAGTTTTTAAATCCATAACAAATCTTGTGGCAAAGACTAGGCAAATGAAGAAAACGGGTGCGAGTCCGTCTGACCCGCACCCGTTCACTGGGGGCTGTTTGTGTCTACCATACTATCCGTGGTCGCGGGCGCAGCACCCGGCTCTCCGGCGAGCGGCGCAAAACCGCTCATGGACGGCAGCGCGTGACCGGTGTATTACAGGTGCTTCTCCAGCAGTGCCTGAAGTCTTGCCTTGGGTAAGGCGCCGACCGAGCGGTCGACCTCCTCGCCGTTCTTAAAGACGATCAGCGTGGGGATGCTCATGACGCCAAACTTCATGGCCAGGTCCTGGTTGTCGTCGACGTTGCACTTGGCCACAGCCAGCTTGCCGGCCAGCTCGTCGGCAAGCTCGTCTACGATGGGCGAGAGCGAGCGGCAGGGGCCGCACCACGGGGCCCAAAAATCAACCAGTACGGGCAGGCTATCGTTGACGACAGCGTCGAAGTTCTCGGGGGTAATCTGCTTAATGTCAGCCATGGTGACCTCCATAATGCGACGCGGCTCGGCCGCGTAAAACTCAGTACGACCGTGCTTATACCCAGCCGCCCGCAAAGCAACCACTCGCGGGCAGCTCTTTTATATAATGGTGGGCACGCAAACGATTGGAGAGCGCATGTCCACGTCACAAAGCCAGAAAAAAGAAGCCATCGCCCAGGCGGCCGAGCAGGAGCTCACATCGCTTGCGGTCCGTGGCGTGCGCATCGTGGGCAACGCGTGCTCGCCGATCGTGCTGGTCAAAGGCGATTTGGACGAGGCCGAGCGTTCGGGCGGCGAGCTGGCTGCCGGTCCGGACGGTGCTGCGCTGCGCAAGGCGCTTGGGGCCATCGGCTACGCGCCCGAGGATTTTTGCGTGCTGGCAAGCGTCGCCGGCGCAGGCGACGGAGCGGTCGCGGTGGGCGAGACTCTGCCGTGCGAGCTGTTCCGCGAGGCGCTTGAGGCTCTGGATCCCGAGGCGGTGCTGCTGCTCGATAACAGCGCGGCCGATGTCATGCGCGAAACCTACGCCGATATGCTCGTGGCGATTGATGACTTCGACACCGCCATGCTCAAGCCCGGCCTGGTCGCCCATGTGCAGGGCCGCCGCGTGCTCGCGCTCGATGGCTTTGAGGCGGCGCTGACCGACAAAGCGGCCAAGCAGCGCATGTGGGCCTACATCAAGCAGCTGACCCCGGCGGTCGCTCCACTGTAGCGGATCGGCACCGGCGAGCGATTGCCTGGCGGGCGAGGCGCGCCGCGAGATCGGCGCCGTACTTCTACATCACAGCGCGCAGCTCAAACCGATCGCCGTTAATGCGGAACTGGCAGTTGCCGTTCATGCGCTCCACGGCAAGTTTGATGCTCTTGGTTCCAAAGCCGTGGCCCGCATGCCGGGTCACGGGCATGCCGTCGACCATGCGCGGCGCGCGGTCAAACGTGTTGGAAACTAACAGCAACAGCTGGCCGTCCTCAAGTCGCAGGTCCAGGTCGACGAATCGCTTTCCTTGGGGTGCGGCGCTTGCGGCGGTGATAGCGTTTTCCAAGGCATTTGAGAGCACGCTAAACAGGTCGGCGTCACCTACGTGGACGGTTTCGGGTACGGCGGCGCGCAGGTTGGCGGTAATGCCGTTTCTATTGATATCCGAGTTAAATGACGAAAGCGCAATGTTTACGGTCTCGTTGGCACAGAAGCGGCGTACGGCGGTTCGGTCGCCGGCTTCGCAGAGCTCATCGATGCGTTTGAGCGCCTCGTCGGTGTGGCCCTCCTCAATTAAAGTGGCCAGGCCGCGTAGGAAGTGGCGCATATCGTGGCGAAGAATCGACAGCTCGCGCCCAGATTGACGCCAGGCCTCGAGCTCTTTGATGGCGGCGCTGTCGCGGGTTTCGAGCATCCAGCGCTCTCGCTCGGCGGTTTCTTTTTCTTCGTATTCGCGCAGGTAAACGGCAAGAAACATAAGATAGAAGGCACAGAGCGCAAATGCCAAAAACTCAACCGTCACCACCGAGCCCGAGTGGAACAGCGTGGTGTAGACGTTGGTGGCATAGTCAAAGACGTAATAGACGAGCGGCAGGATTAAAAGGATGCCCAGCTCGGTGGTACTTTTAATCGCCAGGCGGGGTCCAATGTCGCCGGCCCAATGCAGCAGGACGGCAAAGACGCCGAGCGTGGTAGCGATGCGTGCCAGATAGTACGCGATCTGAGAATCGGTTGCGGCAAATGCGGCGATGCCCATCCAATTGCTGAACTGGCAGCTCAGATAGGCGCTGGTGACGCCCAACGTCGCGAGCAGCGGACTCAAGTGGTAGCGCGCGCATAGGTAGACGGTAAGCGGCAAGTGCACGACGAGCGGATAGACCTGACGGGCAAAAAGCTCTCCGCCAACGACATTGGCGAGCGAAAAGGCAGCGCCGGTTGCGGCTCCGACCCCCACCAACTCGAGCGCATGGCGTCGATTGATTTCGATACCGCACAGCGCCGCCGAGGCAAAGACGCCAAAGAGCAACGTCGTGGCGTGGTGGATTGCCCAAAGGACCATTTCGACCGAGGAGATCATCAGCGCCTCCCGCCCTCGAAGCGCACCGCAAAGTAGGCGTCTTGGAATCCCTGCTTGCTGCTGCGCGACAGCGGAATGCACGCGCCGGAGCGCATGACGATGTCCGTGCGATCGAAGTGGTCGATGTTGCGCAAGTTGACCTGGTAGCTACGGTGGCATTTAAAGAAGGTGACATTTTGCGCCAAACGGTCCTCGACGCTGCGGAACGACTCGAGTGCCTCGATATCGCGTCCGTCGCGCAGGTGGAAGACCACGTGCTTGTTGCGCGCCTCGGCATATTCGATGTCGGACAGGCGCAGGGCGTGGTAGCCAAAGGACGTTTTGATCACGAGCTCGTCGGTTGCCGCCGGGCGCATGCTCGAAAGTTCGTCGAGTAACTGCGCCAGGCGTTCGTAAGTCACGGGCTTGAGCAGATAGTCGAAGGCGCGGACCTCGTAGGACTCCAGTGCAAACTCGGGCGACGAGGTAAGGAACACCAGGCGCACGGCGGTGTCGGCCTGGCGCAATTCGCGTGCGGTGTCCATGCCGTTGACGAGCGGCATGATCATGTCGAGCAGGATGATGTCGGCGCGCGACGAGGCATGGCGCGCCAGCAGGTCCTCGCCGCGCGTAACGAGCGCAACATCGACCGCCGTGCCCGTCTCGATCGACCAACGGTCGATCATCCGGTGCAGTCTATCTAGAAAAGCGACGTCATCGTCGCAGGCAATAATCTTGAGCATTCTGAGCCCCCTTAGTAGTTCGATTTTGCCACATTGGGCGCGGACCACTCGCGGGGGAGCGCCCGTTCGTGCCTCATGGTGCGCAACTCGCGCCGAGCGGTATTGCGGTGGCGAAAGATGCCTCCTGCGCTATCGAGAGCTCGGCTATCCTCAGCTTGCCAGTTCGAAAATGGACCTGCCGCATGATTGAATCTTTATTTCAACTTTACACCTAGGTTTACAGCTGTCTTGTCAGCTGTAAACCTAGGTGTCATACTAAAGCCCCAAGATTCGCCAAAAGAGAGGGGCCTTGATGGCACAGAGCGCGAACATGGATGCATCGGAGCTTGCACGCGACATTGCGGCCGGCCTGGCATCGGCAACGACGGCAACGGAGCGCGCGGCATTGGTGCCCGCAGAGCTCGTCGAGGCCATTCAGCAACTTAAAACCCAACGTGACGCGGTGATCCTGGCACACTATTACGTGGCGCCCGAGGTCCAGGCTGTGGCCGATTACGTCGGTGACAGCTTCTATCTGGCAAAGCTTGCCAAGAGCCTGCCGCAGCAGACCATCGTGCTGTGCGGCGTGGAGTTTATGGGCGAGAGCGCCAAGCTGCTCAATCCCACTAAGACCGTGCTGCTGCCCGAGCCGGGCGCGGACTGCCCCATGGCACACATGGTTAAGCGCGAGACGGTTGACGCGGCGCGCGCCGAGTACGGCGACGACCTTGCCGTGGTCTGCTACGTCAACTCCACGGTCGAGATCAAGAGCTGGAGCGACGTGTGCGTCACCAGCTCCAACGCCGTTAAGATCGTGTCCGAGCTGCCGCAGCAGCATATCCTGTTCATTCCCGACCAAAACCTGGGCCGTTTCGTAGCCGAGCAGGTGCCGCAAAAGCACGTCATCCTCAACAACGGCTACTGTCCGCGCCATCACATCATCACCGTCGAGCAGATCGTCGACGCGACGGAGGCCCACCCCGACGCGCTCGTGCTGGCGCATCCCGAGTGCAAGGCCGACGTCTTGGCCGGGGCCGACTACATCGGCTCCACCGCCGGCATCATCAAGTACGCCGAGGAGTCCGACGCGAGCGAGTTCATTATCGTGACGGTCCGCGGCGTGCTTTACGAGCTCGAGCGCCGCTGCCAGGGCACCGGCAAGAAGTTCTACTTCCCCGCGGTGCAGCCCACCTGCGTCAACATGGATCTCATCACGCTCGAAAAGCTCGTGCGCTGCCTGGAGACGGGCGAGGGCGAGGTGCAGATTGGCGTGTCGGACGAGGCCGCCGATCAGGCCAAGCTCACGCTCGACCGCATGCTCGAGTACGCAGCGCGCTAGAACAATGCGGCATGAGGGACGGTCCCTTATATCACATTCAAGGGAGAGGATTCCTGTGGAAACCAAGCAATACCCCGATATGGAGTGCGACGTCGTTATTGCCGGCTGCGGCGTAGCGGGCCTGTATGCGGCTCTCAACCTGCCGACGAGCATGCGCGTGATCATGCTCTCCAAGGGCGCTGTCGACGAGTGCGATTCGATGCTCGCGCAGGGCGGCATTTGCGTGCTGCCCGAGGGCTCGGACTACGATGCCTTCTTTGAGGACACCATGCACGCCGGCCACTACGAGAACCGCCGCGAGAGCGTCGACATCATGATCCGCTCGAGCCGCTCGGTCATCAACGACCCAGCCGGCAAGGGGGGGGCTTTTGAGCGCAAGGCGGCCGGCAGCCTCGACTTTACCCGCGAGGGCGCGCACAGCCGTCCGCGCATCGCCTTCCATGCCGACATTACGGGCAAGGAGATTACGACCAAGCTGCTTCAGGCCGTCCGCAAGCTGGACAACGTGCAGATTCTCGAACACGTTGCCATGACCGACATCCTGACGGCCGAGCGCGGTGGGGCCACGGTGTGCACTGGTGTCGTCGCTGTTGCCGTGGACGAGGACGATTCAGCTCGCCCCGCCGACGAGCTGGCAAATGCCGCTGAGGGCGTGCATGTCGGTAAGCCGTTTAAGATCCATGCCCGCCATACGCTGTGGGCGACGGGCGGCATCGGTGGCGTATACGACCATTCGACCAACTACCCGCAGCTCACGGGCGACGCCTGCTACATCGCGCAGGAGCACGGCATTAAGATGGAGCACCTGGACTACGTGCAGATCCATCCCACGGGCCTGTTCTCGCCGCAGCCGGGCCGTACGTTCCTGATCAGCGAGAGCTGCCGCGGTGAGGGCGCGATTCTGCTCAATGCCGCCGGCGAGCGTTTTACCGACGAGTTGCAGCCGCGCGACGTTGTCGCTGCCGCCATCCGCGAGCAGATGAAGCAGGACGGCACTGAGCACGAGTGGCTGAGCTTTGCCCCCGTCGAGCGCGACGTGGTGACTGGGCACTTTGCCAACATTCGCGCGCGCTGCCTTGAGGACGGCCGCGACATCTTGGACGAGCCCATCCCCGTTACGCCCACGCAGCACTACTTTATGGGCGGCGTATGGGTCGATAAGGACGGCCGCACTTCGATGCCCGAGCTCTACGCCGCGGGCGAGACGGCTTGCAACGGCGTTCACGGCAAGAATCGCCTTGCATCAAATAGTCTGCTCGAGGCGCTGGTCTGGGGTCGTCGCGCCGCGTGGTACATGCGCACCGGCGAGTCGCTGGCCGTGGAGCAGGCGGGCGAGCCCGCGCTCGATGGACGCCATCGCGCCCTGAGTTCCGATACCCTTGCAATCGATGATTTGGCCCGTGCCGCCGGCACGCAGGCCGCAGAGGAGTAGACCATGAATCCCATTACCATGAAGCTCGTCGTCGATGATCTGATTTTGCAGGCTCTGCGCGAGGACATTACGTTTGAGGACGTGAGCACGGCGAGCGTGTGCCCCACGGCGCGCCCCGCCACGGTGGAGCTTATCGCCAAGGCCGATGGCATCATCGCGGGCCTGGATGTGTTCGCTCGCACCTTTGAGCTGCTGGATTCGCAGAGCTCGGTGCTGTTTGATGTTGCCGACGGTGACGAGGTGCACGCCGGCGACCACGTGGGCCAGGTGCGCGGCGATGCGCGCGTGCTGCTTTCGGGCGAGCGCGTGGCGCTCAACTACCTGCAGCGCATGAGCGGTATCGCTACCTATACGCACAGAATGGCAGCGGCGCTCGAGGGTACCAAGACCGTGCTCGTCGACACACGCAAGACCACGCCGGGCATGCGCGTGTTTGAGAAGGCGGCGGTTGAGATCGGCGGCGGCAGCAACCATCGCTACAACCTGTCGACAGCCGTCATGCTCAAGGACAACCACATCGATGCCGCCGGTGGCGTGACGCGCGCGATCGAGATGGCGCGCGCCCACGCGTCGTTTACCACGACGGTCGAGATTGAGTGCGAGAACCTGAATATGGTGCGCGAGGCAGTTGAGGCCGGTGCCGATATCATCATGTTCGACAACATGACCCACGACGATATGGCTGCCGCGATTGAGCTTATCGCCGGCCGCGCCAAGACCGAGTGTTCGGGCAACGTGGACGCCAGCAATATCCGCGCGCTCGCCGACCTGGGCGTTGACTTTATTAGCTCGGGGGCATTGACGCACTCTGCGCCGATTCTCGACCTCTCGCTCAAGCACCTGCGTCTGCTGGACGGTAAATAATGGACGCCCGCGAGCGTCGCCGTGCCATCATGGGCGTGCTCGAGGGAGCCAAGGGCCCCGTCTCGGGCAGTGCACTTGCTCGCGAGGTGGGTGTGAGCCGCCAGGTCGTGGTGCAGGACATCGCCCTGCTGCGCGCCGATGGGCACGATATCGTGGCGACCAACCGCGGCTACGTGCTGCAGGAAGCCGCGAGTAGCCCCGCCGTGCCCACGCGTCTTGTTAAGGTGCGCCACAGTGTGGAGCAGGCGGGCGACGAGCTTACGAGTATCGTCGACGCGGGTGGCGCCGTGCTCAATGTGATCGTCAACCATCGTGTGTACGGCAAGATCACGGCCGACCTGGACATCCGCAACCGCCGCGATGTCGAGCGCTACCTAGAGGGCATCGCCAGCGGCAAGAGCTTCCCGCTGCTGACGGTGACCAGCGGCTAACCCTTCCCCCGCCTTGGGGGGGGAAAAGATCGGGACACA
>URNQ01000007.1 GCA_900549245.1 uncultured Collinsella sp. | reverse complement strand
AACGCAAACGCGGGGTGGCAACGGGGCGGTTGGGCAAGCCCCATCCGGAGCAAGCGCGAATAGGAACGCTATGGGCCGGCCCGGTCCGCGTTCGGGTAGCGTGCGTGGAGCTGCACGGTAACGTGCAGACAAGATAAATGACCGTTCACGACAGAACCCGGCTTATAGGCCCACTTGGCAACTATGTTGACGCTGCGAACCCGTCAGCGCGGCAATCTGCCTTACAAGCCTTCGGGCATGCCCATAAGGTCAATGCCCTCGTCTTTCAAGGCACCTTGCTCGCGCTGACGGGTTCTTGCTGTTGGTGACGGCATTATTGGCGTTTCCGTTCTTGTCGGCGAGGACAACGGTTCTGTCTTTGCCGTATTATTGAGGCTGTTTGTTGCTTTGCTTGTTGTTGAGGGGCTTTGTTGGACAGCTATTTTACTCTGCAATCGAATATTGAGGCTTCGGGCGAGTTTGTGGACCGCAAGAGCCGTTTTATTGCCCAACTGGTCCATATTGAGTCCGAGGATGAGGCGAATGCCTTTATCGAGATGGTTCGCAAGCGTCATTACGACGCTCGACACAATGTTCCCGCGTGGATTTTAGTCGATGGACGCGAGCGCCAGAGCGATGATGGTGAGCCGAGCCGCACGAGCGGTATGCCGACGCTCGAGGTGTTGCGTGGCGCGGAACTCAAAAATGTTTGCTGCGTAGTGACGCGCTATTTTGGTGGCACGCTGTTAGGGCCCGGTGGCTTGGTGCGCGCCTATACCGCGGCGACGCAGGCGGCGGTGGCCGCGGCTCAGGAGGCCGGACAGATCGTTGAGATGACGAGCGTTGTGCCCGTTGATGTTCATGTGGCCTATCCGCAATACGAACAGGTGCTTCGCCTGGCGCAGGATTCGGGCGCCAAGGTTTCGGATACCGATTACGCGGATGCCGTGACGATTCATTTGGTGTTTAAGGCGGGGGAGCAGGAGCCGTTTTGCGCTAAGATGCGCGAGCTTATGGCGGGGCGCGAGGAGATTGAGGTCGGCGCTCCCGAATTTGCCGAGTTCTAACGGCGACGGCCGGCGTGCTTTTGGATGGATTCCAAGCGCGTCGGCCGTTGTTTTTCTGTTGCTGCCGTTTACTCGGCGAGCTGCTTTAGCACATCACAGGCGATCTCGACGGCATCGTCGATGCAACCGGGGCAGCTGCGGAGCGGACCCTTATCCGATCCGATGCCCTTGAGCGTGCCGCAGACGGTCGTCGTGTTCTTCTCGTCAAAACGCTTGGCGATTTCGCGCGACAGCTTGTAGGTCTGGCCCTTGGTTTTGGGGTTTTCCATGCCCTCGCTCATTACAAAGCCCATGATGGCCACGGCGCCCGAGATGGCGCCGCAGGTTTCGGTCATGCCGCCCATGCCGGCGCCAAAGCCCTCGGTGAGGGTAAAAGCGACCTGGGGGTCGAGTCCGACGGCAGGCGCGAGCGTGCAGGCGACGGCCTGGGCGCAGTTAAAGCCACGTGCGTGGTATTCGGCAGCCTGAGCCTGACAGGCGGTGATGTCGAGCTGGGCCGTATCGATTTGCTTCATCGTTGTCTCCTTGGTCACGGTGTACCCGCCTATGGTACCCGTGACGGTGCATGTAATCATCGAGAGCTTCATGTGTGCCTCGTTTTTATCTATCGAACAAATGCCCAAGGCTTGAGATAAATACCCCTGATCAATTTGTCCCTTAACCTACCTTGGGGATGGGTTGAGAGGGGTGCAGGGTAGCGGTATTGTGAACCGAATAAAACGTAACCCAGGCAAGGGAGCTAGATATGAGCGAGCAGACCATCGGTACTACATGTGTCCAGGGCGGCTATCACCCGGGAGATGCCGAGCCGCGCCAGGTGCCCATCTACCAGTCCACCACGTGGAAATACGACACGTCCGAGCACATGGGCAAGCTGTTTGACCTAGAGGAGTCGGGCTACTTCTACAGCCGTCTGCAGAACCCCACGTGCGATCTGGTTGCCGCCAAGATCTGCGAGATGGAGGGAGGCACTGCCGCGATGCTCACGAGCTCGGGCATGGCTGCGAATTTCCTCGCGATCTTTAACGTGGCCGGTGCCGGCGATCATGTGGTCGCGAGTTCTGCCATTTACGGCGGTACGTATAACCTGCTCGCCCACACCATGGGCCGCATGGGCGTGACCTGCACGTTCGTCGCCCCCGACTGCACTGATGAGGAGCTCGAGGCAGCCTTTGAGCCCAATACCAAGCTCGTCTTTGGCGAGACGATCGCCAATCCCGCCCTCGCCGTGCTCGATATTGAGCGCTTTGCCAAGGCCGCGCACGACCACGGCGTGCCGCTGATGGTCGACAACACCTTCCCGACGCCCGTGATGTGCCGTCCCTTTGAGTGGGGCGCCGACATCGTTACGCACTCCACCACCAAGTACATGGATGGACATGCTGCCTACCTGGGCGGCGTGATCGTTGACCACGGCCAGTTTGACTGGATGGCCCATGCGGATAAGTTCCCGGGTCTCACCACGCCCGACGAGAGCTACCACGGCGTGACGTATGCCAAGAAGTTCGGTCGCGAGGGCGCCTTCATTACCAAGGCCACCGCGCAGCTCATGCGCGACCTCGGCCCCATGCAGAACCCGCAGGCGGCCTTCTTCCTGAACAGCTCGCTCGAGAGCCTGCATGTGCGCATGCCGCGTCATTGTGAGAACGGCCTGGCCGTTGCCAAGTTCCTGCAGAGTCATCCCAAGGTACGCTTCGTGAGCTATCCGGGCCTAGAGGGCGATAAGTACTATGACATCGCTCAGAAGTACATGCCCAACGGTACCTGCGGCGTTGTGAGCTTTGGCTTTAACGGTGGTCGCGCGGCGGCTGAGACCTTTATGAAGAGCCTTAAGCTCGCCCAGATCGCCACGCATGTGGCCGACGCCCGCACTTGCTGCCTGCATCCCGCTAATGCCACGCACCGCCAGATGAACGATGAGGAGCTCATCGCCTGTGGCATCTCCGCCGATATGGTACGCCTGTCGTGCGGCCTCGAGGACACGGCCGACTTGATTGCCGACCTTGAGCAGGCACTCGAGCAGTGCTAGGCTAGCGTTCGCATAAGGCGCCGATGCTGGCAGAAAGCTTCGGCGACCTTTCGTTCCGATTCCGTAGGCGGGGCCCCAATCGCGGCTGTTTGCTGGCGATTGGGGCCCCGTTTTTGCCTTGCGCCACTCGAAAGGATGGATATGGAGAAAACCGCAGAGCAGCTGCGCCGCGAGCACATTGCCCTTGAGGGCGACACCCATGGCAAGAACAAATGGGCGATTCTGTTTACCGTGCTCATCATGACGTTTATGTCGTGTCTGGATTCGACCGTCGTGACCGTGGCGTTGCCCGTGATGCAAAAGGAGCTGGGCGTGGGCCTCGACCGCATCCAGCTGGTGAGCTCGGTGTACCTGCTTGCGACATGCGTGGCTATGCTGCCGTTTGGCCGCTTGGGCGACGTGCGCGGCAAGGTGGGCGTATTCCAGCTGGGCGTAATCGTTTTTACGGCCGGCTCGCTGCTTTGCGGCCTTTCGGGTTCGCTCGAGGTTCTTATCCTGGCACGCATTGTTCAGGGCGTCGGTTGCGCGGCGGCCATGGCTAACAACATGGGCATCATCACCGAGTCGTTTCCGGCGCGCGAGCGCGGTCGTGCCATGGGTATTCTCGCGACCTTTGTGGCCCTCGGCATGATGTGTGGCCCCGTGCTCGGCGGCATGCTGGTGGCAAGCTTTCCCTGGGAGAGTATCTTCCTCATCAACCTGCCTATTGGCGTGATCTCGTTTATCGTGGGGCTCTACACACTGCCGCATGTTTGGCCAGAGGTCGGCGAACGCCCCATGCCCCTTGCCGAGGCCGCTCGTCGCTGCTTTGCAAATTCGGCCTTCACCATCAACCTTGCCTGCATGCTCATTGTGTTCGTTGGTATTGGCGCATCCGAGTTTATCCTGCCGTTCTATTTTCAGGACGCCCACGGCTTTGGTTCCGACATTTCCGGATTGCTCTTTTTGGCGCTGCCGATGGTGAATGCCTTTATCGGTCCGCTATCGGGTACGGTTTCGGACCGTGTTGGATGCGAGGGCCCCACGGCGGTCGGCCTGGGCGTGTACGTGTGCGGTCTTTTTGCGGTAAGCACGCTCGACGAGCACTCTTCTATCCCCGTGATCGTGTGCTGCGTCGCGTTTATGTCGTGCGGTACGTCGATTTTCCAGAGCCCCAACAACTCGTTGTATATGGGCTCGGCCCCGCGCGAAGCACTCGGCTTTGCGGGCAGCTTGGGCAGTTTGGCACGCTATGCCGGCATGGCACTCGGCATTACGGTGGCGTCGAATATCCTGTATGGGCAGATGAGCGTGGCGATGGGCGAGGCCGTGACCAGTTTTGTTGCAGGCCGTCCGGATGTATTCCTATTCGGCTTTCGCTCGGTGTTCTACGTGCTCATGGTTGTGGCCGCCGTGGGCTTTGCGCTTGCCATGGTGCGTTTGGTGAAGATGCGCGCCCGCCATTAGCGTGTTGGGAGGCTGCCTGCCACGATTCGCGCCGTCCCAAAAAGACTGGTTTGTGGTGCGATGCGGCTTGTGGGGCGGGCGGGGGTCGGTCCGTGGTAGACTATCGAACAACGTTTATTAATTGCGCGGTATCGTTGCCGCGAGAAGGGGTTGCGCCATGCAGGAGCTTGAGGATCGTATTCGCCATGACGGCATCGTAAAGGCCGGTAACGTCCTTAAGGTCGATGCCTTCCTCAACCACCAATGCGACGTTGAGCTGTTCGACCACATGGGCGCCGAGTGGGCCCGTCTGTTCGAGGGTGTCGAGATCAACAAGATCCTGACGATCGAGGCTTCGGGCATTGGCATGGCTTGCATTGCAGCCCAGCATTTTGGTGGCGTGCCGGTGGTCTTTGCCAAGAAGGCGCAGTCCATCAACCTCGACGGCGAGCAGTATGCCACGACCATCTACTCCTTTACCAAGCAGAAGGAGTACCCGGTCATCGTCGGCAAGCGTTTCCTGTCCGAGGGCGACAAGGTCCTGATCATCGACGACTTTTTGGCCAACGGCTGCGCGCTCGAGGGTCTTATCAAGATCTGCGAGGCTGCAGGTGCCGAGGTATCCGGCATTGGCATTGCGGTGGAGAAGGGCTTCCAGGGCGGTGGCGATAAGCTCCGCGAGCGTGGCTTCCGCGTTGAAAGCCTAGCCCGTATCGCCGATATGGACTGCGATACCGGCGAGATCACCTTCGCCTAAGCGCGCAACACAAGCGATTGGTATGCGATGTGACAAAGGGACTTTCCCTTTGTCACATTTTTTATGAGGGGAGGTGTTGATATGGATGAGAACAAGATGGGATGGCGCGAGTATGCGCGCTATGCCGAGATGTCGGTCGAGGAGTTGGCGCGCGATTGCGAGGTGCAGGTGTTTCGCGCGACAGGTCCGGGCGGACAGGGCGTGAACACGACGGACTCGGCGGTGCGCATGAAACATGGGCCCACGGGGATTGTCGTGACGGCGCGTGAGAGCCGCAGCCAGTTTCAGAATCGCGCGAGACGCCTGCGTAAGCTGCGCGCTGAGCTTGAGCGTCGCGGGCGTCCACCGCGTCGACGCGTAAAGACCAAGGTGCCTCAGCGCTCTCGCCAGCGCAGGCTTAATGACAAGCACTTCAACGCCATTAAAAAGGCCAACCGTCGCAAACCGGGCAGCGACGAATAGCCTCCTCATAAGTTGCGGTGAAATAGGGACTGTTTTGCGGCTTTTGCTGCATAAACAGTCCCTATTTCACCGCAACTTAGGTGGGGTTAGCGGGTGGGGTGCCAGACCTCGAGGGCGCCGGCGAGGATGTCGACCTCGATGCGTGAGGCGACAACGGGCTCGCCGTCGGCCTGGATGGGGTAGTCGGGCTCCTCAAAGGTAAGCTCGGCATGGCGGCAGCGGCGCATGCGAACCGGCGGCAACTTGGTATGGTGGCCATCTTTGGCCGAAAGGAACATGGGAAGCGCGACCGCGCGCGGAACGGGGCCGCAGGCGTAGCAGACGTCGAATATACCGTCACAGGGGTCGGCGTCGGGACAGATGCGATAGCCCGAGCCATAGGTAGGACCCAGCTGAATCGCCATGATGATCGCCCTCACGCGCTCGGCAGGCGCCCCGTCAAAGCTGACTGTCATGGGGTAGTTGCGATAACGTAGGCCAAACTGCTCAAGTCCCGAGAGGGTGTAGAGCGGCGCGCCCGTCAAGCCGGTCTTTTTGCGCAGCTCGGTGGTGCCAAGGCCGATGGCGGCATCGATGCCGACCGAAAGCGTCTGGTCGTAGTACTCAACGGTAGCCTCGCCGCTGCCGCTCGCAGGGCTCCACGAGCGAATTCGCCCGATGTCCTGACGCTGCAGCTCACAGTTGAGCAGCGCGCCAAAATCCTTACCGGAGAAATCGTCGATGCCGAGCGTTTGGGCAAAATCGTTGCCAGAGCCCACGGGTAGGATGGCAAGAGCGGGGCGGGCGTCCTCCTCTTGCGTCATAAGCCCGTTGACGACCTCGTGAATCACGCCGTCACCGCCAAGGGCGATAACGGTGCGATAGCCCTGAGCCTGTGCGGCCAGCTCCTTGGCGTGTCCCATGCGCTCGGTCAGCACCAGGTCAAACTGGGATGCGCGCGCGGTCATATCCAAAAAGCGTTGCAGGCGCTCGGCAACTTCGTGCGCCGCACCCGATTGGGCTGCTGGGTTGGCGATGATGAGCGTGCGGCCAAAATCAGTTGCGTGCATGGGGCGACTCCCGGCGTATGACGTGACGGTGCGGTCGCGCTCAGGTCTAATTGCCCCCGATTGTGGCTGCACGTCGAATACTTACGTCTACTCTATCAGGTCGTTGTGGCGCTCGATAGCATCCGCTACCGTACCGCCCTCATCCACAATAAGCGAACGGCGCTTGGGCGAGATGATGCGCTGGGCGGGGTATACGCCGCGGTGTCCGGCGGTTAGGTAGCTGATAAAGGCCACGATGACAAAGAACCCGGCTGCCGTGCCGTGGAACAGGTCGATGGCCATCATGCAGGTGGTGATGGGCACGTTGAGGCCGGCGCAGAACACGCCGAGCATACCGAGAGCCGCCAGAAAACTGGGGTCGAGCCCGGTGAGGCAACCGATCCAGCCGCCGAGCGCCGCACCGATACCAAACAGGGGCGTGACCTCGCCGCCTTGGAAGCCGGCTCCAAGGGTGAGCGCTGTGACGACCAACTTGATGGCTGCGTCCGCCAGGGTGGTGTTGCCGGCAAAACCGGCGCCGGAAAGCCACGTGGAAAGGCCGGCGTAGTCCCAGGCGTCGAGGAGGGCATAGGCGGCCAAAACCACGAGTGCGCCTATGAGTGCGCGAATGAGGTAATTGGTGATAAAGCGACCGTACAGGCTCTTGACGGTTCGAACCGACCAGGCAAAGAGGCGTGCAGTCAGACCGAAGATAATGGCGCTGATAACAACGATGACAACCGTTTTGGGCGTCATAGCGGGAACGCTGGCGATGACATTCGCCTCGTACTCGGTACCCAGGGCGAGTGATGTAAAGTAGCCGGTAAACGAGGCGACCAGGCAGTAGATGCCCGCGGTGTAGTCGATCTTGCCGATAAAGCACATCTCCATGCCAAAGAAAGCTCCGGCAAGGGGCGAACCGAATACGGCGCCAAAGGCCGACGAGATGCCGGCGAGCATGAGGTCGTGATGGTCATGCTTTTTGAGGTGGGCGAGGCTCGAGATGTGGCTGGCGATGGTGCCGCCGATCTGCACCGCGGCTCCCTCGCGACCGGCCGATCCGCCCGTTAGGTGCGTGAGCGTGGAGCACACAAACGTGAGGACGGCCATGCGCATATGGATGAGGCGCGTGCCCAGAGCGGAGTCGATGACCAGGTTGTTGCCGCGCTTGGCGGCAAGACCGTGGTTTTTGTACACCCATGCGGTGGCCATGCCCACAACGGGAAGCAGCGCGTAAATCCACGCATGGTGCTCACGATAGTCGGTCGCGATATTCAGCGAGGCCAAAAACGCCCAAGCGGCAACGCCCATGGCGAGCGAGACGATGACGACGAGTGCGAGCAACTTGGCGCTCGCGAGTAGGTTGCGGGCGTTGCGGCGCGTGTCGGCAGCCAAGAGATGCTCAGAGCGGGTGAGCTGATGCCTGCCTGCCGTGATGACGTCGTTCAGGGAGAAAAAGCCGCCATCGTCGAGCGGCTGGGAATGATCCTGCGTTTCGTTTGCGCTTTCGGTTTTGTCGTTATGAGCCATACGTTCCTCTTTTAGGTTGCAACGCAAGCATTATAAAACGCGGTAAACGCGACGAGCCGGTGGGTTGGTTTCCATTCTGTTTCGCGGCCTGCAACCGACAGGTGTATTTGCGGGTACAGGCCGAGTCGCGGTCGTGCGTCGGGGGATTATACTGAGACAAGCATAAAGAATCGGCGCCCCTGTTGTGCGCCGTGGCATTAAGAGGTGCATATGGCAGAGAAACTCATTCCGCTGGAGGACGCGCAGTCGATTGTTCTGTCGCACGTTGCTCCGACCGATCTCGTCGAGATTCTCGTGTGGCAGGCCACCGGTCTTCCCTTGGCCGAGGATGCGGTGGCCGATATCGACATCTCGCCGTTTGCCAACAGCGCTATGGACGGATATGCCGTGCGCTCGGCGGACTTGGCGCAGGCATCTGGCGAGGCGCCGGTGATGCTCGACGTTATCGGACACGAGGCCGCGGGCCATGTGTTTGAGGGCGCAATCGGCGCGGGCGAGACAGTCCGCATCATGACGGGCGCGCCGGTACCCGAAGGTGCCGATGCCGTGGTGAAGTACGAGATCGTTGATGTGCTCGACGGTGACGGCAACGAGGGCTCGCGTGTGAGGTTCTCGGCGCCGGCCAAGGTGGGGGAGAATGTTCGCTCTGCCGCCGAGGAGGCCCATGCCGGCGATGTTGTGATGCACGCCGGCGAGGTTGTGGCTCCGGCGGGCGCGGGTCTGCTGGCAAGCGCCGGATACGCGAGCGTGAAGGTGCACGCTGCCCCACGTGTGGGCATCATCTCGCTGGGCACGGAGCTGGTTGCGCCGGGTGAGCTGCCGACGCACGGGCAGATTCGCGATTCCAACTCGTCGGCGTTGATGGCCGAAGCACTCGATGCCGGCGCCGAGCCCGTGTTCTACGGCATTGCGCCCGATGATGAGCAAGCGATCGCCGAGCTCGTGCATCGTGCCGTGCAGGAGTGCGACTTTGTCATTACGAGCGGTGGCGCCTCGGCGGGCGATTACGATTTCGTGACGGCGCTCGTCCGGCGCGAGGGCGAGGTACTGTTCGATCGCATCTCGATGCGTCCGGGTAAGGCCATCACGTTTGGCTTGCTCGGGGGTAAGCCCTACCTGGGGCTTTCGGGCAATCCGGCCGCGGCGTATGTGGGCTTTGAGATGCTTGCCCGTCCGGCGATTCGCAAGATGCGCGGTTTTGCCGAGGTTGCGCGTCCCGTGCAGCAGGCGACGCTCACACACGGCGTGAAAAAGCGACAGCATCGCCGCTTCTTCGATCGCGCCACGGTTTTGCGCGACTTCGAGACCGGTGAGCTGTTGGTGACCGAGGCTAAGACACAGAATTCGGCGCTGCTCGGCACGATGCAGCGGGCCAACTGTCTACTGCGTATTGACGAAGGACCGTGCGAGTTCAAGGCGGGCGATGCCGTGGACGTTGTTCGCGTCGACCTGCCCGAGGGCGCCGTGTTGTAGGAGGAATGCTATGGAGCTGAAGATTTCGATTGTGACGTGCTCGGATACGCGCGATCTTGCCCAGGACGAGGCTGGAGCCGCACTCGAGGAACTTATCGAGGCACAGGGCTGGACGGTCGCCTCACATGTGGTCGTGCGCGACGACGTCAGCGAGATCGGTGATGCCATTGTGGAAGCCGCCGATGAGTGCCACGCCAATGTCGTGCTCACCTGCGGCGGCACGGGGCTTTCGATGCGCGATGTAACGCCCGAGGCGACGCGTTCCGTCTGCGACCGCGATGTGCCGGGTATTGCAGAGGCAATCCGCGCGTATTCGATGACCAAGACGCGCCGCGCCATGCTCTCGCGTGCTATTTGCATGCAACGAGGTCATACACTTGTCGTAAACTATCCCGGTTCTACGAAGGCCGCCCGCGAAAGCTGGGAGGCCATAGCGGACCAGCTGGAGCATGCGGCTCAGATGACAGCGGGCGGCGGACATACCAACTAAGCGGTTTACCTGCGGCGGGGCGACCTTATCGGTCGCTCCGCTTTTGTTTTCCGCCGAAGCGACACCGAGGTGCACGGTAACTTGAAACTATATTCTCTGGAGAGAATAATTTCTCATAATCATTATTCGCGCAGAAGTATAAGCTGATTGCAGATTAAAGCCCGCGGTGGGGTACCCGGGCACAAGATCCGAAAGGGTTGAATATGTTCGATTTGGTTTCTCGCCGCGGATTCGTCTCACTTTCTGCTGTCGCCGCTGCCGGCCTTGGTCTTGCCGGTTGCTCGGGCAGCAAGACGTCCGAGCCGGCCGGATCCGATGCCGGTTCTGCTAAGGCATCTTCCAAGAAAGCTGTCGAGCTGCAGGTCTTTGCCGCCAACTCGCTCGAGAAGGCCCTGCCCGAGGTTCAGGAGCTCTACACCGGGCAGACCGGCACCACCTTTGCCGACACGCAGTTTAAGGCCTCCGGCGACCTCGTTGAGCAGATGCGTGCCGGTGCCGCCGTCGACGTGCTCATCACGGCCTCCAAGGGCACCATGGACGACGCCGAAGCCGCCGAGCTCGTCGATGCCGACACGCGTGAGGACATGTTCGTCAACGACCTCGTGATCATTCGCGCCGAGGGCTCCGATACTAAGGTCGAGGCCATCGCCGACGTCGCGAATCTGGACGGTAAGATTGCCATTGGCGACGCCAAGACCGTCCCCGCCGGCAAGTACGCCAACCAGGCCCTGGCCTCCGTGGGCCTCTACACCGGTACCGAGGGCGACGACGGCGAGTATGCTCCCGAGATCGCCGACAAGGTGGCCCTGGCCGACAAGGTCGGCACTGCTGCGTCTTACGTCTCTACGGGCGACTGCGTGGCTGGTTTTGTCTACAGCTCCGACATCTTCCGCTACGACGGCATCGAGGAAGCCTTTGTGTGCCCCGAGGACTCGCACAAGCCCATCGTGTACCCGGGTGCCGTTGCCGAGAGCTCCGAGCACGCCGACAAGGCCAAGGCGTTCATCGACTTCTGCCTGACCAACAAGAAGGCCCAGAAGATTTGGGCCAAGTACGGCTTTGAGCTTTCCGCGTAGTGCGGCTTGGCGCGATAATTCCATCGTTTTGTTTTTCACTTCGTCCTTGTATTCGCTTGGAGCTTTTCGTGCTTAATAGATTCCGCATGCTTGTCGCCTGTGCTTTGACCTTCGCGCTTTGCTGGGTGCCGGGATTTGCGTTTGCCGGGGACGCTGAGCACGGGGCCCAGGTTGCTGCGACCGCTCATGGGCTTTCCTATGGGATCGAAGGTTTTGAGCGGTTGGCCAAGGGGACCGCTCGTGCCATGGAGGGCCAGCCTGAGGGCTACCGGTTTCCCGTTGACGAGGACGTGGACCTTGTAGTGGCGCCTGCCGCCGATCGCGTTGTGGTGTGGATATCGCCCAAGGCGGTCGAGAAGTATGGGTTGGATCCGCAGGACAACGAGTGCGTATCGGGTCTCAAGGCCCTCGTCTGTGAGCTCGACAGCGCAAACTGCATGGGAGGTGCGCAGCTGGGGGACGTGGATCTTCCTTGGTATGTCACGGCGGAAACAACGTTTGATGCCGGCGGGTATACCTATAGCTTTGACGAGCGCGGTGCGGATGGGGACCGCTATGTGGTGATTGCATCAGCCTCGGGTGATGCCAAGGGCGGCGCGCGTTGGCTTGATAGCGCTCAAATGGTAGAGGCATCGTCTGTCGTGTTGCGGGATGAGCAGGGCCCCTTGACCTCCTTGGCCTCCTTTTTGGGCGACATCGACTATCGTCCGTTTTGGGTGTCTATCAAAACGAGCGGCCTCGCCCTGCTGATCTCCTTTGCGCTGGGCCTGTTTGCCGCATGGAAGACCATGGGTACTACGAGCCGTATCAAGGGCCTGCTCGACTCGGTCTTTACCATCCCTATGGTGCTGCCGCCCACGGTTTGCGGCTTTCTGCTCCTCATGCTGTTTGGTCGATCGACCGGGGTCGGTCGGTGGCTTATCGCGCATGGCATCTCGATCGTCTTTACGTGGCCCGCGGCGGTGATATCCGCCGTGGTGGTGTCGTTTCCCCTGGTCTACCGCACGGCGCTCGGAGCCTTCGAGAGCCTCGACACGCAGATGCTCGACGCCGCGCGAACCTTGGGATGGTCCGAACGTCGCATCTTTGCCAAGCTCATGATGCCGCTTGGCTGGCCCTCGATTGCCGCCGGCACGGTGCTCGCCTTCGCGCGTGCCATGGGCGAGTTTGGCTGCACCCTGTTCTTTGCGGGCAACTACGCCGGCATTACCCAGACCATCCCCATCGCCATCTACTTTGAGTGGATGGGCGGCAACACGTCGGTGGCGCTCTTTTGGGTCATCGTCGTAATCGTGTTCAGTTTCCTGGTCATCCTGTTCATCAATATGTACACCGCTCATTCGCAAAAGTATCGCGAGCGGGGCCTTTCCCGTGCGGAGCGCAAGCGGATCAAAGATCTTGCCGGACAGGGCGATTCGCTCGACCCGGCGGGCGGCGATGCCTTGCGTATCGATCGCGAGGCGCTGGCCGAGCTCATGCGCGATGATGCCGCTTTGCAGGGAGGTCGATAGGCCATGTCGCTCGTTCTGGATATCAAAAAGCGCTATCCGGGCTTTACCCTCGACATTCAGCTCGATGCCGGCGAGGATCGTGTGGCGCTGCTCGGTGCCTCGGGTTGCGGCAAGAGCTGTACGCTGCGCTGCATCGCCGGCGTGGAGACGCCCGACGAGGGCAAGATCGTCGTCAACGGCGTGACCTTTTTTGACTCGGCGACGGGCATCAACCTGTCGCCCCAGGAGCGAAAATGCGCCCTGCTGTTCCAAAACTATCAGCTGTTTCCCAACGTGACGGTGGCCGATAACGTATGCGCCGGTGTAAAGGATGCGGGCGACGCCGCCGCGCGCAAAAAGCTCGCCGAGCGCTATCTGGGCATTTTCGGTCTGTCCGATTTTGCCGACCGCTATCCCGCGCGACTCTCGGGCGGTCAGCAACAACGTGTGGCGCTTGCCCGCATGGTGGCGGCGCATCCGGGCATTTTTATGTTCGACGAGCCCATGAGCGCACTCGATTCCTATCTTAAGAGCGCCCTCGAACAGAACATGCTCGACCTGTTCGATGTATGCAACCGCACCGTGCTCTACGTGAGCCACGACATCGACGAAGCGTGCCGCCTGTGCGGGCGCATCTGCGTGATGCACGACGGGCATGTTGAGGAGATCGGCTCCGTCGAGGACGTGGTCCGCCGTCCGCAGACGCTGGCGGCACTGCGCCTGACGGGCTGCAAGAACACAAGCCGGGCGCGCAAGATCGGCGACGAAGAAGTTGAGGCCCTCGACTGGGGCATGACCTTTAATGTGGGTCGCGAGGTTCCCGATAATGCAGCGTACCTGGGCATTCGCGCAAGCTACTTCCATGTTGACAATCGCGCGGAGCGGGGACGCAACAGCTATGATTTGCACGTGGCCCGCGTGAGCGATTCGCGTTTTGAGCGCCTGGTGCTGCTGGACGTGCCGCGCGCTGATGCGCCCACGCGTCTGCAGTGGAAGGTCAACAAGGTGGGCGTGCCTGTCGACGAGCTGCCGCAAGCAGGCGAGACGCTGCGCATGCACTTCGATGCGAGTAGAATCCACTTGGTTTGTCGATAACGCCGGGTAATGCCGTCGGGGATATAAGCCTCGGCGGCTTTGTCTTGCCGCGCGCCGAATGAGGGATGGCAAACTCTTATCAATTAAGATAATTATTTATTAAACGACGGCACACGAGGCTGTCGTACGAATGTCAACGGTGTTCGCATGGTCGACGACCGTTGATATAGTTGACCTTAACTTGTAAAGGAGGGTGCGCACATGCCGCAGATGACATACATTCGCCGCGTTGCCGCGCGTGCCCTATATATGGCTCGGAGCCGCATATGAGCAGGTATGTTCACGGCTCCGGGAGAGACGACGCACAACTAAATAATCAGCTGCAAAGCAGGTTCCCCAAAATTCCGGGTTTAGGCGCGGTCGGGTTTTCGCCACCCACCGTGCAGCAATACCGTAGCTATTCATTTTTGATTCGAGAGGGGAACCGTCATGGCTGAAGAATTTGATTTCCATCCGATGTGGGAGAGCCTCGGCATGAATCTTGCCGACCACGACATGCTGCTGGGCGCCGTGGGCCAGATGTACGGCGATATGTTCCTGACGCAGAACAATCGCCCCAAGTCCACGTCCTACCTGGATTTTGTCGCCACCAACATCCACAGCGGCCGTATTAAGGAGATGCTCGACAAGAAGGAGGCCGGCGAGGCCACCAAGATCGTCGGTTCGTTCTGTGTGTACGTGCCCGAGGAGATCGTACTTGCCTGTGACGGCATTCCAGTTGGTCTGTGCTCGGGTGCCGACTGGGCGACCGACAAGGTCGAGGAGCATCTGCCGCGCAACACCTGCCCGCTCATCAAGAGCTTTGCCGGCTTTAAGCTGGGTGAGGTCTGCCCTTACATCGAGTCGAGCGACCTGGTGGTGGGCGAGAACACCTGCGATGGCAAGAAGAAGGCCTACGAGTTCTTTGCCACGCAAAAGAACATGTACGTCATGGATATTCCCAACGTGCACGACGAGTCGACGCTCGTGACCTGGAAGGCCGAGGTCAAGAAGCTCGCCGCCAAGATTGAGAAGGAGTGTGGCGACACGATTACGCCTGAGCGTCTGAAGACCGCCATCCACGCCGTCAATGAGAAGCGTCGCGCCCTGCAGCGCCTCGCTGCCACGCGCGCTGCCGACCCAGCGCCCATCAGCGGTCTCGACAGCCTGCTGACCGTTCAGGCCGCCTTTATGGACGACACGCCGCGTCTGACCGGAGCCATCAACGATATGGCGGCTGAGTGCGAGCAGCGTGTCGAGGCCGGCGAGGGTGTGGCGCCCAAGGGGACCAAGCGCATCCTGTACACCGGCACGCCCATGGCCGTGCCCAACTGGAAGCTGTTCAACCTCATCGAGAAGGCCGGCGGCGTCGTGGTGGGCGAGGAGTCCTGCACGGGCTCGCGCTACTACAAGGACCTGGTCGACGAGTCCGGCGAGACGGTCGACGAGATGCTCGACGCCATCGCCGAGCGCTACTTTAAGATCAACTGCGCCGTCTTTACGCCCAACGACCAGCGTATGAAGGACATCGTTCAGATGGCACGCGACCTTCATGCCGACGGCATCGTGGACGTGGCGCTGCAGTTCTGCACGCTTTACGAGATGGAGTCCTTTGCCGTGGAGAAGGCCGCCGAGGAAGCCGGCATTCCGTTTATGCACATCACGACCGACTACGCCGGCGAGGATGCTGGCCAACTGCAAACCAGGATCGAGGCTTTCTTGGAAACCATTTAGGACTATTCGTCCCGGCGGCTTCCCCAGGCACCCGATCTTGCCGTTCAAACCGTCGCTTGCGTACCAAAGTACGCGGCGATCCTTTTACGGCAACCTTGGGCACCTGGGAGAGCCGTTTCCTTGGTTGGTTAAAAGGTTTAGGAGTTATATGCCGGAAAAAATTGAACAGCCGTTGCCGTCCACGTTTGAGGAGTTCAACGAGCAACGCAAGGCGGCGTTTATTCGCGTCAAGGATTACAAACAGGCCGGCAATCGCCTGGTCGGCTTTTTGTGCAGCTATACGCCGCTCGAGATTATCGATGCCGCGGGGGCTGCGAGCGTGGCGCTGTGCGGTACGTCCGATGAGGTGATTCCCGAGGCCGAGAAGGTGCTGCCGGCAAATCTTTGTCCGCTCATCAAGTCGACGTACGGTTTTGCCTATTCGCAAAAGTGCCCGTTTACGTACTTTAGCGACATGATCATCGGCGAGACCACCTGCGACGGCAAGAAGAAGATGTACGAGCTACTCAACGAGCTCAAGCGTACGCACATTCTGCATCTTCCGCAGGGCCGCGACCGCGCCTACGAGCGCGAGGGCTGGTACGAGGAGTGCCGCCTGCTCAAGGAGGAGCTCGAGGGCTTCTACGGCATCACGATTACCGACGATGACCTGCGCGCTGCCGTCCGTCGTCGCAACCGCTTGCGTGCGGCCCAGCTCGAGATGTTTGCGCTGCAGGCCAACCAGCCGGCGGCCATGAGCGGCGTCGACCTGATGAGCACCATGTTTGCCGGTACGTTTAGTTTTGATATCGAGGCCTATACGCAGCAGCTGGAGCAAAAGGTTGCCAAGCTGCGCGAGGCCTACGACGCGGGCGAGCGCCCGGTTGCGGCGGATGCCAAGCGCATTCTGATCACCGGCTGCCCGGTGGGCGGTGTGATCAACAAGATCGGTCGCACCATCGAGTCCAACGGCGGCGTGGTCGTTTGCATGGACGACTGCTCGGGCGAGCGTACGGCGGCCATGATGATCGACCCGGAGGCTCCCGACATCCTGCGCGCCATCGCCGACCGCTACCTGGATATCAACTGCTCGGTCATGACGCCCAACGACGGTCGTATGGACAACACCCTGGCCATGTGCGAGAAATACCACGTCGACGGTGTGGTGGAGAATGTGCTCCAGGCGTGCCACACCTTTAACGTGGAGAGTGCGCGCATGCAGGAGGCTGTCGAGGGTGCGGGTATTCCGTACATGAAGATCGAGACCGATTACAGCAACGGCGACATGGGCCAGATCGAGACCCGCATCGCCGCCTTCATCGAAACCCTCTAGCTTCCTCAGACGCCGGATCTTGCTCCTCAAACCGTCGCTTGCGTACCCAAAGTACGCTGCGCTCCTCTTTCGGGGCAATCTCCGGCACCTGAGAAACCTAGAGCTAAGGCGCCTGAACGCGCCGCTACCTTTGATGTTTAGATTGGAAGAGAGCCATGATAGGGATCGGGATCGATATCGGGTCTACGGCGGCTAAGGCTGCTGTGGTCGACGGGGAGGGTTCGGTGGCGTGGACGTGCGTGCAGCCAACCGGGTTCTCCTCGGTCGATGCTTCCGAGCGGCTGCGCGAGGCACTGGCAGCGGCCGGCTATGACGTGACGGCCGAAGATGCTCGCGTGGTCGCGACTGGCTACGGCCGTGTTGCCGTGCCCTATGCGCACAAGGTCGTGACCGAGATCACCTGCCACGGTACCGGTGCCGTGCGCCTTTTTGGCGACCACGGCACCGTAATCGATGTTGGTGGTCAGGACACCAAGGTCATTCAGCTTAAAAGTGGCCGCGTGGCCAAGTTTGCCATGAACGACAAGTGCGCTGCCGGCACGGGGCGCTTTTTGGAGATCATGGCCGACCGCCTAGGCATTTCCCAGCAGCAGATGGCCGACCTTGCGCGTTCCGGCGAGCCCACCAAGATCAGCAGCATGTGCACGGTGTTTGCCGAAAGCGAGGTCATCAGCCTGATCGGTCGTGGCGAGCCGCGCGAGAACATTGCACGCGGCGTGATCGACAGCGTGGTCTCGCGCGTGGCGACCATGGCCGGGCAGGCCACGGGCGCCCCGTACTACCTAACCGGTGGCCTGTGCGAGAACGCCTTCGTGGTGGAGCGGTTGGGCGAGCTACTGGGGTCGCCGGTGACCACCTCGCCCCAGGCTCGCTTTGCCGGTGCCATCGGCGCGGCGATTCGCGCCCAGGCACTAGGGTGATGTATCGGCCGCGGAAGCGCATTCATGCGTATACTGGGAGAAAATGATTGACCGAAGAGAGGAGGTATCGATGGCTGACGATCAGATTAAGCTCACGTCTATGACTGCCGCGAGCGGTTGAGCCGCTAAGTTGGCTCCTGGAGCCCTCGCCCAGGTTCTGGGCGACTTACCCAATGTGCATAACGATAACCTGCTCGTGGGGTTCGATACCTCCGACGATGCGAGCGTCTTTCGTGTTGGCGATAACTTGGGCCTTGTGCAGTCCGTCGATTTCTTCCCGCCGATGGTCGACGACCCGTTCCTGTTTGGCCAGATCGCCGCAGCCAACTCGCTGTCGGACATCTACGCCATGGGCGGGCGGCCGAGCCATGCCATGAACCTGCTGTGCATTCCCAGTTGCTTAGGCGTTGAGGTTGCCGGTCAGATTCTGGCGGGCGGCGCAGACAAGTGCGTCGAGGCGGGTTGCTCCATCGCGGGCGGTCACACCATCAACGACGACGAGCCCAAGTATGGCCTGTCCGTGAGCGGTTTTGTGCCACTCGACCGCATGCTCGCCAACAGCGGCGCACGCGTGGGTGATGTTCTGCTGCTGACCAAGGCAATCGGCTCGGGCATCATCACCACGGCCATTAAGGGCGAGCTCATCGAGCAGGACGAGGCTGGTCCGATGTTTGACTCGATGCGCACCCTCAACGAGGCCCCGATCCGTTTGGCCGAGGGACTTGAGCTTCACGGCTGCACCGACATTACGGGCTTTGGCCTGATCGGGCATGCGTGCGAGATGGCCGAGGGCTCGGGCGTGCAGATTGAGCTTGCGTCGGGGGCGGTGCCGCTCTTTGATCAGGTGCTTGACATGGCGCGTCTGGGCATTATCCCCGCTGGCTCCTACCGCAACCAGGACTTCTTTGGCCCGCGTGTGGCTGCCGACGAGGACCTGGAGCCGGGCATGCTGGATGCGCTGTACGATCCACAGACCTCGGGCGGCTTGCTCATCGCGGCACCTGCTGCCGATGTGGATGAGCTTGCGCGCCGTCTGCATGCCGAGGGGCGCGTTGCCGCCACAATCGGCCGCGTGTGCGAGCCGGTGCCAGGCGGTCCTGCCGTCCACATTGTCCGTTAACGACACGTTTATTGAACTATGCACCGTTCTAAAACGATTTTTTCGAAAGGAATTTACTATGTCTACCAAGATTGATGTCAATGCCATGGGCGATGCCTGCCCGCTGCCCGTCGTCAAGACGCTCAAGGCCCTCAAGCAGCTCGATGGCGAGGGCACCGTCGTGACCTCGGTCGACAACGAGACCGCCGTCAAGAACATCTCCAAGATGGCACAGGAAAAGGGCTGCACGGTCTCGGTCGAGAAGGTTTCTGACGCCGAGTGGCACGTGACCTTGGCGACCTCTGGCGCCGTTGCCGTTGCGGACCCCGAGCAGGATGGCGCTGCCTTCTGTGATGCCAGCGCCGGCAAGGGCAAGCTCGTCATTTCCGTCTACACCGATTGCATGGGCCGTGGCGACGACGAGCTGGGCCACAAGCTCATGAAGGCCTTTATCTTTGCCGTGACGCAGCAGGAGGAGCTGCCCGCGACCATGCTGTTCTACAACGGTGGCGCCAAGCTCACCGTCGAGGGCTCTCCGGTGCTCGACGACCTGAAGGGCCTGGCCGAGCAGGGCGTCGAGATCCTTACCTGTGGCACCTGCCTCGACCACTATGGCATTAAGGACCAGCTTGCCGTGGGCGAGGTCACCAACATGTACGTGATCGTGGAGAAGATGGAGCAGGCCGTGCGCGTCGTGCGCCCGTAGCGTATTGGTTGGAGTTGCCATGAGGGAGAAGCGCCCGGCGCTTGTCATCACGTTTCCCACCACGGCGGCCGCCATGGGCTGCGAGTCCCTGTGCATCGAGCGCGGCCTTCCCGGGCGAACGATTCCTGTGCCCGGGGAGGTCGCTGCCGGCTGCGGTTTGGCGTGGAAGGCGTTGCCTGCCGATGAGGAACTGCTGCGCGGCGAACTCGCCGAGGCGGGTGTTCCCACCGAGGGCTATACCGTGATCGATATGTGGGAGGTCGTGCGATGATCTACCTGGATAACGCGGCGACGACCATGCACAAGCCGCAGACGGTCATCGATGCCGTGACGCAGGCGATGTGCTCGCTCGGCAATGCCGGGCGCGGCGCCACGTCGGGTGCCCTCGATGCCGCTCGTACGATTCACGCTTGCCGTGCCAAGCTCGCGCGCCTTTTGGGTTGCCCGAGGGCGGACCATGTGTGCTTTACGTCCAACTCCACGGCGGCGCTCAACACCGTCATCAATGGCGTGGTGCACCCCGGCGACCGCGTGGTCACGACGGTGCTCGAGCACAACTCCGTGCTGCGTCCGCTTAACCGCCTGGCGGCAGAGCGGGGCGTGACCGTTGAGCATGCGGGCTGCGACGCGAACGGCGCGCTCGACTACGATGAGCTCGAGCGGCTGGTCACGCCTGGTACGCGTGCCGTGGTGGCGACGCATGCCTCCAATGTGACCGGCAACGCGGTCGACATTGCACGCGTGGCTGCCATGGCCCATGCGGCCGGCGCTCTCGTGATCGTCGATGCCTCGCAGTCTGCTGGTACGGCGAAGATTGACATGGATGCCATGGGGCTCGACGTCGTGTGCTTCACCGGCCACAAGGGACTCATGGGACCCCAAGGCACCGGCGGTCTGGCCGTGGCAGAGAACATTGACCTGGCCCCTTGGGCCATGGGCGGCACGGGCGTGCACAGTTTCGATGCGTTGCAGCCGCTTGAGTGGCCCACTCGCCTTGAGGCAGGCACGCTCAACGGCCACGGTATCGCCGGCCTTTCTGCCGGCCTCGACTTTATCGAGGCCCAGGGTGGGGTCGAGGCGATTGCTTCCCACGAGCGTGCGCTCGCTGATCGCTTCCTTACCGGTGTGCGCGAGATTCCGGGGATTAAGCTCTACGGTGCGTTTGACCAACCCGCGCGCTCGGCGATCGTGTCGCTCAACGTGGGCGATATCGACTCTGCCGAGATCTCGGACGCGCTCATGCAAGGGTGGGGGATTGCGACGCGCCCCGGCGCCCATTGCGCCCCGCTCATGCACCGTGCGCTGGGGACCGAGCGCCAGGGCGTCGTCCGTTTCTCGTTTGGGTATTTCAACACGACCGAAGAAGTCGACACGGCTATCGATGCTCTGTGCGATTTAGCCTGCTAAAGCTGCTAGACCGTTTATACTTGCGGGATGGGTGTTTTTGCCCGTCCCGTTTTTGTTTCGACCCGAAAGGTGTGCATATGGCCTCATCCGCTCCGCGCGGTTTGCGCTCCGACCATGTTGTTACCGTCGGCATTGCGCTGTTCTCGATGCTCTTTGGCGCCGGCAACCTCATTATTCCGCCGCTGCTGGCGCTGCAGGCTGGTTCTGCCACGCCGGTCGCCATGCTCGGCTTTCTGATTGCCGCCATCGGCCTGCCCGTCATGGGTTTTATCGCCGTGGCACTTGCCGGAACGGCGCGCGAGCTTGCCGGCCGCGTGCATCCTAAGTTTGGCGAATTCTTCGTTGCGGCGGTCTATCTGGCCATCGGTCCGTGCCTGGCCATTCCGCGCACAAGCTCTACGGCGTTCGAAATGCTGGTGCCGCTGCTACCCGAGGGCGTTTCGCTCGGCACGGCACGTCTGGTGTTTGCCATCGGGTTCTTCGTCGTCGCGTTTGTGCTCACGCTGCGCCCGGGTGTCATCACGCGCGTGCTCGGCCGCATTACGGGCCCTGCGCTCATTGCGCTTATCGTGCTCGTTGTCGGCGCCTCCGTGATCTCGCCGCTAGGACCGGCTGCTGTCCCGCAAGCTCCCTATGATGCCGGTGCTGCCGTGCAGGGCTTTTTGACCGGCTACCAGACCATGGACCTGCTCGCGTCGCTCGCCTTTGGCATTATCATCGCCGAGACCATCCACGAGCTGGGCGTTATCGATGACAAGCGCGTGGCCTTCGAGATTTCGCGCTCCGGTGTGATCGCCGGCGTGCTCATGGCCATTATCTATTGCGGCTTGGCACTTGCCGGTATGCAGCTCGGCACCGTGATGCCCGACGCCACCAACGGCGCTGCAATCCTTGCCCGCTCTGCCTCCATGCACTTTGGCCTTGCCGGCACGATCGTGGTCTTCGCCATCTTCTTCCTCGCCTGCATGAACGTGTGCATCGGCCTCATCAGCTGCTGCTCGCGCTACTTCTGCGAGACGTATGTGGTTGAAGGGGGAGCGGAGGCTTCCGAGGAGGCCATGCGCCGCCCCTTCGCGATCCTCGCCTTTGTATTCGCGGCGTTTTCGTGCGTGCTCTCCAACGTGGGCCTCGATGTGATCCTTATGTTCTCGGTACCCATGCTCAACGCTTTGTATCCCGTCGCCATTGTGCTGGTGCTTATGGGCCTGGTGCACGGCTTTTGCGACGCTCATCCACAGGTGTGGGTGTGGGTCGGCGGCGTGGTTGCTGTGCAGAGTGTGATCACCTCGGTCCGCGATGCGTTCTTTGCGGGCGCGTGGCTGCCGTTCGATGCACTGCCGCTTGCGGACATTGGAGCCGCGTGGGCGCCGGTTGCCGTGGTTGCCTTTGTGATCGGTCTGCTCCATAGTCGTTTTGTCGCACATTCGAGGAGCTAAGGCATCAATGCTTGCACAGGCGGGGAGTCTCCCCTATAATTTCCTTCGCTTTGGGACACGCAAGGTTTAGACCTTAGCTGCTCAACACCTTCGGGACGTGGCGCAGTTTGGTAGCGCGCCTGCTTTGGGAGCAGGATGTCGCAGGTTCAAATCCTGTCGTCCCGACCATATCTTGCGGGCGTAGTTCAATGGTAGAACCCCAGCCTTCCAAGCTGATGACGCGGGTTCGATTCCCGTCGCCCGCTCCATAAGATAGATGAATGGCTCTGATTCCTTTTGGGACCAGAGCCATTTTCATATACATGCCGGGACCCCACATCCCCTTCTAAGTTGCGGTGAAATACGGACTGTTTTTCGGCTTTTATGGCCCATGTAGTCCGTATTTCACCGCAACTATTTGTAAGGTTGGATTTTGATGCCGTTGGGAGGGTCGTAGCGACCGTCTACCGAGAGTGGAAATATTTTTTGAAGCTCTGACCTGCGGCGTCAAGCTTTTGGTCAGCTTTTGGCAAGGCCTGCGGACGGAAGCATGCGATAGCGTAATGGTATTCTCTCCGCCGTGATGGTTATGGGGTTGGCCATGCTCGATAAAGGCAAACATTTTCCGCAGTCATATGCAAGGATGCTATTCTCGGCCGTTGGAATTCATCAAGATGGACAGCTGCTTATAACAATTGATCCTTGGGATGAACGCCGTGCGCGTGAGCTTATGCAGGAAGAGCTCATGCTTCGTCTTTACAACCACGTGTATGCGGATCCGGTCTATTGGAATAATCTTGGGGTTGAAGATCGCATCTTTCAGCTGGCATCCGCTATTGCGGTCGTTGAACCGGATGCTGTGTTTTGCGGATCGACAGCAGCGCTGCTCTACGGCATCGGCTCGGCGTATACGCTTCTGGATAAAGTGCAAGTACTGCTGCCACGGTCTACAAGGCGTGATACGTATGAGCTCGTTGAATACAAACGCTGGCGGGCGGGCGAAGTGTGGCGGCTAGGTCTGTTTACACTGACGGATCCATGTCGAACGGTTGTTGATATCGCCCGAACGAGCGCCTTTCGCTATGCGCTGGGCTATGTCGATGGCTTGGCCCGTGAGTACGATGTCGAACGCGAAGAGCTGCGAGCATATGCGCAGGCAAATTGCCGAGGGTTGCATGGCATCGCGCGTGCTTTTGACGTTTTTGAGTATATGGACGGCAGGTCAGACAATGGCGGCGAGTCTGAGGCGAGAGCAGCGATGATTCTCGCTGGGGTTGTCGCGCCCGAGCTTCAAGTTGAGATAACGCGACCGGGAAACGCTGGCTATTATCTAGCAGATTATGGCTGGCAGATGTCAGACGGCTCATGGACGCTGGCAGAGCTGCATGGGCTAGGCAAGTTTGAAGACGAGGCTCAAAATGATCCCGAGCAGGCGGCGGCAAAAACGTATCGAGCGGCCCTCATGCGCGACGCGAACCTTCGCGCCATGGGCCACAACATCATTCATTTCAAACTCTCGGACACCTACGACGTAGAATCGTTCGGTGCCATGATGCGCGGTTACGGCATTCCGACAACAAAACCCTACGCCGAATCCCGATAGCGAAATCGTTCGCGGTCCACCTTCAATAAGTTGCGGTGAAATGCGGACTGTTGAGGCCTTTAAAGGCATAAATCAGTCTGTATTTCACCGCAACTTAGGTGGGGATGGGTTTATCTGCGGGGGCGGTGGCGGAGTTTGTCGATGGTGGAGTCGGTGCTTCGGCTGCGGGCTTCGGCGGCGCGGTCGCGAGCGTCGGCCGCGGTTTGGCGCTTGCGGCGGTAATCGATCATGCCTTGGATGATGGGCTTGCCAAAGCTCACGACATCATCGTTGTAGATGGCGGTTCGGGCTGCGAGGAGGCAGTCGGTAAAGTCCATATAGGTCTTGCCAAAGAGTTTGACGGCAAGGGCGACAACGGTGGGCTCGTCGACCATGACGTCATCGAGCAGCCTTTTCATGGCCGCAGTAATCTCAACGCGGGGAACCTTATAGACGTCGCGCAGCGTGACCACGACGCGCGTGATGATTTCGGGGTAGACGCGAGCGGTGCGCGTGGCGATGACCTTGGCGGCGCGCGGTGACAGAACCTCGTCGTCGTCAAGCAGGTAGCGCAGGATGACGGTCTCGTCGATGATGGTGCTACTCATGGATATCTACTTCCTCGGGACCCAAAATCGAATCGTCGCTTTCTGTGGCAAGGTACTCAATCCAGGCATTGCGCTCTTCGGAGCGGCGATTGGGGTCCCCATATGCTTTGAGCGATCCATAGGCGGCCGTGCCGTCCTTGGAACGCACGGCGACCGGCTGAAAGGGGAGCTTGCGCATCAAAATGCTCTGCGCGACAAATAGACGGACAGCCTCGGCGAGCGATGTGCCCATGGCGTCGTAGAGATGCTCGGCATGCTGCTTGTCTTCCTCGCGAATGCGCACCTGCAGGATGGCTCTTTTTTGAGTCGATGACATCACTGGCCCCCTTAATGAGCGTGCAATATAGTCGGTCAAATGCGGCATGTGCCGATACTTGAGCATCTTATAACGATTACTTTATTTCACTCAAGTTGATAACCATAAACACGAATACAAGCGTAGTACATCCAAAACGAGAGCGCGTAAAAATCTCTGAGGCGTACGCATGTAATACACTCACCTTTATAGCTATCCGAGAATAGTTCCAACCTGCCAAAACCCCTGCAATACACCCGTATTGCAGGGCCTATGCTCAAGTTTGCCACCTGCAACTGCGTATATTTAACCTGTATATCGTTGGAGGAATTCTATCGAAGTGCCTGTTTCGCCGCATGCACTCGATACGCCGATGCCGGGCCACGGGCGGTCCGGGGCAACGTCGACAGGGTCTCTCTGGCATGGGATTCAGGAGGGAGTGAACAACATGGGCAATAAACGAGTCGTAGCCGATTCCTCACGCTGCATTGGGTGCCAAACCTGTATGGCGGCGTGCATCGAGGCACACGATATTCCCGGCAACATCGCCGCGCCGCGCTTGCGCGTGACGCGTACGTACGAGATCTCCGCACCGGTGGCTTGCCATCACTGCGAGGATGCCCCGTGCGCCAAGGCCTGCCCCACGGGCGCCTTGTTCTTTGATCCAAAGAACCATCGCATCGGTGTTAACGAGGACAACTGCATCGGCTGCAAGAGCCGCGTCATGGCCCGCCCCCTTTCTTACGCCTC
>URNQ01000006.1 GCA_900549245.1 uncultured Collinsella sp. | reverse complement strand
AACGAGAGCAAGGAAAAGGCCCCCGCAGCCGCAAAGACCGACTTTATCTGGTTTAAGGTCGAGATGCCCGAGAACGTTGGCGTGAGCGACTCCGCCGGCAAGAATGCAGACAGGGTCCAGCTCACCTTCCTCGAGAACGAGAACACCACGGTTGACCGCTTCATACCTGTTTGGGAAGAGAAGATGACGGCAGAAGAGGCTCTTGCCGATGAAGGTCGAAAGAGCAGCATGTTCCAGTGGGAAGTTGGCGACCCCGTCGAGTACAACGGCAGGACATGGCTCACCGGAACGTGCAAGGACAACCGCGGCACCCATACCTATCTCTTTACCGACGTTGAGCCGGGAAGCGTCTGCGTTCTCATCGCGAACTTCGACCTGCACAAGAAAGAAGCCGAGGCGCTTCTCAACTCCATCGAGTTCCCCGACGACATGAAGAAAGCAGTTGACGAGGCACGTGAAGTCGAGATTTCGAGCATCGAGATCAAGTAACGGGACACCTGCACGTGCCTATGCGCACCCGCATACACGCGCCCCATTAAAACAACGGACACCCAACCCCGGGGAGGGCCGACAGCATCGGCCCTCCCCTCTTTTGCGCCCGAACATATTGCCACTTAACGGCGCAAATCCGGCCCTCAGAATGGGACACATGGCCCACCCTAGCGAGCCGTCCACGCGTACAGTAAAGACAGGTAATCCATAGGCGGTTACAGATCGAGGAGGACACGACCATGAAAAAGAAGGCCTTTGCGATTCTCACCCTCTGCATCAGTCTCTTTGCCGCAGTTGCCCTGGTGGGTTGCGGTGGAAGCGGTGGCGCTGCCGGCAGTGGCGGTGGCGGCGGAACAGAAAAGCCAGCCGTGGATATGAGGACCGACTTCATTTGGTTTAAAGTCGAGGTTCCTGAGGGCGTCGAGATCACCGACGTCGCAGGCGATACCGCCGACAGGGCCCAGTTTAAGTTCACCGAGAGCGAGCACGCCAGCGACCGCTTCATCCCCGTCTTCGACTCTGACAAGAACGCCGACGAGCTGTTCGACTACGAGGCCAAATGGAAGGCCAACTTTGAGTGGACCGAGAATGACCCCGTCAAGTACAACGGCAAGACTTGGCGCAACGCTTCCTATACACACTCGGGCGGCGTGACGACCGAGTACTTCACCGAAGCAGGCGGCAGCAGCGTCTACGTGAGCATCGACAACGTCGAGGAGCACAAGGACGCCGTCGAGACCATGATGAAGTCTCTGGAATTTGCCGACGACATCGCCGAAGCCAAGACCGAGGCCATGGACGTCAAGCTCGACGATATCGAGATCAAGCGCTAAGCGGCTGGCGAGCGCAGCGGGAAACACGGGCACAGCGCAAACAAGCGACGGTACCCCAGCGCTTCGTACCCAGGGAGGGCCGGTAAACCGACCCTCCCTTTCTTATGCCTGTAGCCGACGAACGCGAGGATGCCGGACGCCGGAACCGCCCCAAATGTGGCAACAGTACGAAAACGACAAACACCCCAACACGTCCGCCCACCGATTTATTGCGCCGCGCAGACAATTAAACCAGCATCTTTAAACATCTGGGCAGTATAGTGACCAAAACTATCGCATAACCGCACTCTGCGAATGGAGAAGTTATGACCGAACACCATGCCATCAGCCGCCGAGTGTTTACGCTGGGCCTAGGGCTTGCGGCGTTGTCACCACTTGCAAGCCTGCCCGAAACCGCAGCGCCGGGCATTCCCCTGCGAGCGGCATTTGCAGACAACACACCCGCACCGTCGGACAGCCTCGACAATTTCGTCATTCGCCTTCGCCCCGCGGGCTATTTTCGCACCGCGAGCGTCAACCAAGACGGCAACGTTCGCGGCAACGTCTGCCACCTGTTTAACGACGGCACGTCCAGCAAGCTCATCCTTGAGAACGTAACGACCAAGAATGACGATACAAACTGGTATGCTATCCGCACCTTGCTCAATTTCGAAGAGCATAAAAAGACGGGCTACAGCATTTGGTCGGTCGACGACGACTCTGACAAAGATGGAAAGGTCATCCACGTATGGGGCGGCGAGTATGACAACAAGCCCAGCCGCGCTTTTGCGTTCGAGCGTCAATCAAACGGAACCTATATCATCCGAGACCGCACGGTCGAGAAAGAAACCGAGAAAAAAGACATTAAGTACCTGGCAATAGAATCGAACGGCGAAGACCAGGACAACAATAAGATCTGCCATAAGAGTAAGAGCATTCCGTGGGAGCTCGAACTTATCGGTTACGACATGAAAAAGAACGATGCCACAGTTAGCAGCCTCGACTGGATCACGTACAGCAGCTACGTCGATGGGCCATGTTGGATGAAATACGTCGACGACAACAAGTTCCTCGACGAGCTGAGCATCCCGGGTACGCACGATTCGGGCACCTGCAGCGTGGACAACGACACTGAGCCCCAATCCTCGCAAGTAAAATGCCAGCAGGATTACATTCCCACGCAGTTGCTCGAAGGCATTCGCTATTTTGATATCCGGCTCGGAAAGGGCGACGACCCCGGTATCGACCACGGGGATTACTACCTGCTCAAAAAAGACGCGTACTTTATGCATCTTTCCGATGTCATAGGCTACTTCAAAACGTTTTTGAACGAAAACCCGACAGAAGCGCTCATCATGCTTGTATCACGAGGCAACGACGAGGCTACCGACGAAAGTGTTACGACGGCTTTCGCCAAGGTTTTGGACGACAACCCCAAACTGTTCTATACGTCGAGCCGAATCCCCACGCTACACGAGGTGCGCGGAAAGATCGTTCTGCTGCGTCGATTTAGGCTCGCCGGCAACAGTGTAAGCGGCCACACGTGGGGCCTCGACCTTACCGAATGGGATGACAAGATCAAGGCTCACTCCGACAGCGCCACTATGTGTCTCATCCAAGACGCGCAGGGCTTTGAAGCCGCGGGGGAAACAGGCGACAAAGAGCCCTATTGCACCAAGGTATACGCCCAGGACAAGTACAAACTCACGGGAACCGACAAGCTCAGCTGGGTCGATAATGCGCTGAAAGAAACGACCGGGCGCACGCGCAACGAGGTAGATGTCGAGGACGATAACGGGGCCAAGGTGCAAGTCCAGGAGCGTTGCTGGTCTATCAACTACACCAGCTGCACGGGCTTGTCGCACGGAGGCAATCCTTTTACCTCGGCACGAGTAGTCAACGAGCATCTGTATAAGAGCCCGTACATCAATCCCAGCGGCACCGAGGATACAAAGTCAGATTTCCTCAAGCACATTGGCATCATCGCATCCGACTTTGTTGATGCGGCGCTGGCCCGGAGCATCTACCAGCGCAATTACGATACGGAGCACAAGCAGACGGCTTCGTACTATCTCCCGTACTATCTCCCGACCCGCATGCGCATGACGTACGGCGACTCGCTGAGCGATGCCTCATTCCAGGATGGCAAGACCGTTGGCGAGGGTCATTTCCGCCTTGCTGACAGCAGCACCGCGCTCAACGCGACAGCTTCGGGCCATGCGTTTGCCATTGAATACGTGGATGTCGACGCCCTGGGCAACGAGACCGTTACGGGGCTGCAGGGCTCTGTGCCCATCGATATCGATCCACGCGCGCTGACGCCCCATTTTGAGGGACTCGAAGGCCTTAAGGCCGGCGAAGACGTGCGCGCCAAGATTGCGGCATCACTCGAGGGCAAGCTCGAAACCGATGCCTGCACGGCCCAGCTCGAGTTTGTGCACGACGCGAACGGCGCTCCGGGCACGGCAATGGCCGAGGGCGAAACATTTGCCACAGGAACGTACTGGGTGCGCGTGAACGGTCTCTTGGGCGACGCGGCGCAGAACTACACGCTCGCCAGCGACGGAGCCGCAAGCTTTACCGTAGCGGCCTCGGGCAGTGCAGGCGGCACCGGCGCCGGCACCGGTACCGGCGCCAACGCAGACGGCGCCGACAAGAACGGCGGCGGCAACAAGAGCAAGGGCTCGACTGGAAAACTCGCCGACACGGGCGACGGCTCTGGTATCGCTGCCGGGCTCGCCGCCGCCGCCCCGGCGGCAACGAACCGCTTGCGCGGTGGCGACAACGGTCGCCGGCGCGGCAATGCTTGCCAGTGACCGCGAAAACGCTGGGGACGACAGCGAATAGGCAAGCCCGCCTTTTAGACACATCGACTCAATCGGGGGCGCAGGACACCGTTCTGTGCCCCCGATTTTTACCTTGGCCCGAACGCCGCCATGGGCTACATCACCATGTTCAGCGCGTTAACAAACTCCTGGGCCTTCGCACGACTGCTCAGACTAAAGACGCAAGCGGTTAACAGTCGATTGCGCAGGAAAACGTCGCGACCCTTGATCCTGTTAACGCCCGTGATGTCCTTAAGGTAGACAATCTCGATATGCTTGCCGCCGAAAGTACCCTTCTTGAGCACCTCAATACGATTGGGGTAAATCTTGACGTCTTTAAACCTACCCGAACCCTTGTCCTGAAACAGCAAGGTGTTGTTGTCTATGCGCGTCACATCCATAGGGCTCGTTAAAACTATCTCTATGGCCACATTTTAGTCACCGCAAGGCTCCCATGCTCTCTATGGCCACATTTTAGTCACCGCAAGGCTCCCATGCGAAGGTGCCAGACAGCAAAGCAATTCGTGTCCGCGCGAGGCTTTAAACTAAATGCAATAAAGATGCATTCCACAAGAGGAAAGTGGGGCGACAGTGATGGGCGAACTGGTAAACCGTGGAGAATCGGCAATCGTGCCCGAAGGTTTTTACAAGCAGGTCTCCTCAATTCTCAACGCCGCTCGCAACAAGGCCTATACCGCCGTTAACTTTGCGATGGTTGAGGCGTATTGGGAGATCGGCAAGAGCATTGTTGATGAGCAGGGCGGAGAGGAGCGCGCCAAGTATGGAGAGGCACTGCTCAAGGCCCTCGCAATCAGACTTACCAAGGATTTTGGTAAAGGTTTTGAAGCAAGAGAGCTGCGCAAAATGCGTCAGTTCTATCTTGCATTTCCAATTCGGGACTCACTGCGTCCCGAATTGAGCTGGACACATTACCGCAGGTTAATACGCATTCCTGACCCCGAAGCTCGCACCTGGTACATGAACGAATGCGCCGACTCTCGCTGGAGCACGCGCCAACTCGAACGCCAGATCAACACCATGTTCCGCGAGCGCCTACTTGCCAGCAAGGACAAGGAGGCTGTCACCCAGGAAATCCAAAAGAGCGCCCCAGCTCGTCGCCCCGAGGATATCATCCGCGATCCATATGTACTGGAGTTTTTAGGTTTCTCGGACGATACTGCGTTTCGCGAGAGCGATCTAGAGCAGGCGCTCATCACACATCTTCAGAAGTTCCTGCTGGAGCTTGGCCGTGGCTTCGCTTTCGAGGCGCGCCAAAAGCGCATCACCTTTGATGGGCGCCATTTCTATATTGACCTTGTTTTTTACAACTATCTGATGCGCTGCTTCGTGCTCATCGACCTTAAGACCGATGACCTTACGCATCAGGACCTGGGCCAGATGCAAATGTATGTGAACTACTACACGCGTGAGCTCATGAACGAAGGCGACAATCCGCCCATAGGCATCGTGCTCTGCGCGGACAAAAGCGATTCGATCGTCGAGTACACGCTGCCCGAAGACAACGACCAAGTGTTTGCCGCCAAATACCTGCCGTATCTTCCAAGCAAGGAAGAGCTGGCGCGCGAGCTGAGTGCCGAGTACCGCGCCATCAACGAAGCGACCAATGACGAAACGCAAGGGTAGCAGCACGTTGCGACCGAAACGCCCGCACGCCTGTGAGCCGTCCCGCGCTGCGCTTCCCTACTTCCCAAAGATCGCAGCGAGCAAGCCCTTGCGTTTGGGCTTTTCTTCTCGGTAGGAACCCTCGACGGCGGCTGCAACCTGGCGCGGTTGCTCGCCGCCTCCACGGCGCACGATCTGGTACAGAAACGGCGACTTAACGTATTTGACCTCGATGGGCGTGGCGTGCACGGTGCTCTCGCCGGACAGATGAAGGCTCAGGTTGAGCGGCGCCACGATATGCGTCTCGCGCTTGTCGCTAAACACCACCGCGGCCGCGCGGCCCGTCTGGCCGTTCACGGCGATGCGCACCTGCTCGCCGTCGCGGCTATCCGTCGCCGGACGATCGACAAAGTAGACCGGCACCATCACCAGACCGTCCTTTTGCTTGCGGGCCTTGCGCGCCCACATGCGAATGCTCTTTTTATTGAGCCCCAGTACCGCCTCGGCATCGTTGCCGGCAATGTCGAGCGCCAGCTTATCAATGACCACCTGGTCCTTGGTAGATGCATCGACGGAGACAACGCGAAAGTCGCCCTCCTGCATGGCAGGATCGAACGGCCCCACCTTGCCAAAGTCCCACGGCTCCAAAATGCCCATAAGACGAACGTCCAGGTAGTTTGCCCGCGGATACGCCCAATCGAGTACCTCGTAGTACACCAAGGTCTCCTTGCTCAGGCCCTTGCCCGGGAAGCTCGCCATCATACGCAGGTCCGCCAGCGCCATGGGGAAATAGAAGAGCATCATGTCGTTTTGGATCGCGTCTTCCACGTCGTGCCCGGCAAAGGCATCCGGGTACTGGCGCACCAGCTGCAGCGCGTTGGCACGTGCCTGCTGCGGTGAGATTTCGCAGGGAATACCCTGCTCCGGCACATACTCCGCACCCACGCCCATGGTCAGACGTTTGCTAAACGTACCGGGCTTGAGCAGGTCGGCAATGCCGATCTTGTTGCCGCAGGACGGGCACTCAAACACACGCTGCGTTGACTCGCCCTCAAAGGACGCGCCGCAGAAGGGGCAGGGAATGCTCACGTGCGTGGCTTCTTGGAACTCCTGCGCCGTGCCGCGGTCCTCCCATAGCAGATGCTCCAGAACCGACTGATTGCGCCAGTGCGAATTAAAGAAATACCAGTCCGGGTCCTCCGGGCGCTCGAGCTGCGACACATGGGTGAGCTTAAGTAGCCCATCGACAACCGTCAGCGGCGCATGGCGAATGCCCAAAGCGCTCTTGGGCTCCCCCGCATCGGCCTGCCACGGAACGACCGTGCCGCAATAGGCGCACTCAAAGCTGCGTTTAGCCTGGTGTGAGTACATAGGGCCGCCGCAGTTTTGGCATTTAATGGCAAACATCTCGTCCATGGAAACGTCCTCCTTTGCACAGGGGCTGTCGACATTAAGTATGTCGAGCAAACTGGCACATGCCCATACCCATGTGGCCCAAAATGGACCACCCAGGCAGACGGGAAGGCCTGCTCGTTAGCGTGGGCAGACCATTGCTGCATTTTCTGAGCACCGGCGCACGGTGCGCCCATGCGAGCTACACTATCCCCTTAAACATGATTGTGAGGACGACCGCTATGCTATTTGTAAATCGGCTGGTACATACGCTTGTTCCCGGCAGCGAGGGCGAGCCGGTCGATGCCTCCTGCCGCACCAACGCGGGCTTCGCCGCAAGCCTCATCTGCATTGGCCTCAACATCACCCTGTGCCTGGCCAAGGGCATCGCAGGCCTGCTCGCCGGCTCCGTCTCCCTCATCGCCGACGCTTTCAACAACCTCTCCGATGCCTCGAGCAACATCGTGAGCCTGCTCGGGTTCCGCCTTGCCAGCCGCCCTGCAGACGAAGGCCACCCCTATGGCCACGGCCGCTACGAGTACCTAGCCGGCTTGTTTGTCGCCGTCCTGGTTTGCGCCGTCGGCATCAACCTGATCCTCGAGTCGGTCACTAAGATCATCAAGCCCTCCCCCACCGCCTACACGCTGGTCTCCCTAGCCGCTCTCGTCTTGTCCATGCTCGTCAAATTCTGGATGGCCGCATTCAACCGTGCGCTGGGCAACCGTATCGATTCCGAAACACTCATCGCCACAGCACAGGACTCCAAAAACGACGTCATCACCTCGGGATCGGTCCTGGCCGCAGCGCTTATTTCGCAGACGACCGGCTTTGACCTTGACGGCTGGGCGGGCCTGGGCGTGGGCGTCTTCATCTGCATCAGTGGCATGGGCCTGGTGCGCGACGCCATCAGCCCGTTGCTGGGGCAAGCGCCCGACCCCAAGCTCGTCCAGGCAATCCGCGACAAGATCATGTCCTATCCGCAGGTCTTGGGCACACACGACCTGATGGTGCACGACTACGGCCCCGGTCGTCAGTTTGCCAGCGCCCACGTGGAGATGCCCGGCGAGGGCGACGCGTTTGAACATCACGAGATCCTGGACACCATCGAGCACGACATCAAGCGCCAGATGGGCATTGACATCACGCTGCACTGCGACCCCATCGCGACAACCGGCGATGATTTGCGCGGCTGGGTCAAGCGCGGCATCATGCAGATCGACCCCGCACTCTCCATCCACGACCTGCACGAGCACGACGGGTTCGTTTCGTTTGACCTGGTGCGTCCCGACGGCTTTGATATATCCGACGAGGAGCTGCTGGAGCTCGTCACGCGCATCGTGCACGAGCGCCGGCCCAACGTCTCGTGCGTCGTCACATTTGATTCGGGCTTCAGCTCGCCCGAGCGTCCGGCCGAGCAGCTGTAGCCCACTTACCAGCTAGTTTCCCTGCGCGCCCGAGATGCCGTTTTGTAGGGCGTTCCAGGCATCCGTCGCCATGTCGCCCAAGTTCTGAGCGGTGTCGCCCAGGTTCTGAGCCGTATCACCCAGCTCTTGGGCCTTATCCCCAAGCTCCTGTGCCTTGTTGCTCAAGTCCTCCAGCGTATTGGAGCTCGAGCCGTCGGTACCGCTTTGGCCGTCGGACGAGTTGCCCGAGCTGTTCTTGTGCGTGAGCTGAATTTCAAGGTTGCCGTTGTCGTTATAGTAGGCAGAAGTAACGACCCAGTTGGCATCGACGACGGGCGTTGAGCCATCATCAGTCAGGACCACGGCATTCGAAAGATCGGCGCCGCGCGACTTGAGGATCTTCTTGGCGTTGGACCAGTACTGCCCCGGGATATCGCTCAGATCGACGGTGCCGGACTGGGTAGTCTCAGTTTGCTCGGCAGCGGTATCGGCCGTTGAACTCCCTCGCTTGTTGAGCATGCCCGACACAATGGCAAACACAACCGACAGCGCAAAGAAGATCGCCAGCACGATGAGGATTTTCTTGATCACGCTCGACGAACGCGACGGCTTCTTCTCCTCGTCCTCGCCATATTGCGGAATCGACTTGGGGTACTCGCGATACGGCTCGCGCGACTCGTAGCGAGACTGCGCCGTGCGAGGCATATACGTCGTCTGCTGAGGCTGCGGAATGGGATTTTGCGGCAGGTCATCATAGGGATTCGGCGTCGAGGCGGCATAAGAATCCTGCGGCGCGTAATCAAACGGGTCCGGAGCTGCGTTGCCATAGGGGCCTTGCGAAGATGCAGCGTAAGAATCCTGCGCCGTGTCGCCATAGCCCATAACCCGGGTGGGCTCGGCAGAAGGCTGCGTCGCGGCGGGGTCGGTATAGCCGGGGTTGGGAACAACGCGGGTCGCATCGGCGCTATCGCCAGCCTGCGCGGAACCGTAGCCGCCCATCACGGTTGTCTTGTCCTGATCCATGCAACGATTCCTTTCCGTCGCGCGTGAGCCTCAAGTTATCCATGCATTCTACCCGCGCAAAAGCCTATGATGGGCAGAGCCCGTCGGTATCTACAAGACATGCGCGGGCCTAAGGATAAAAAAGCCCCGCCGGGCCTTGGGGGCACGGCGGGGCGGGCAGGCAGCTAGGGGCAACAGGCTTAGAACAGGCCGGTGATGTTGCCGTCGTTGTCGACGTCGATGTTCTCGGCCGCGGGAACCTTGGGCAGGCCCGGCATGGTCAGAACACTGCCAGTCAGTGCGACCACAAAGTGGGCACCGGCGGAAACCTTGAGCTCGCGCACCGTGATGCGGAAGTTCTCGGGAGCGCCCAGGGCCTTGGCGTTGTCGCTAAAGCTGTACTGCGTCTTGGCCACGCACACCGGCAGGTTGCCAAAGCCGTTCTCGCGCAGCTCGGCGAGCTGGCGCTTGGCGGCCGGCGTAAAGTCAACGCCGTCGGCGCGGTAGACCTTGGTGGCAATGGCCTCAAGAGCGTCGGCCACATCGGCGCCGTCCTCATAGGCAAACTTGAGCTCGCTCGGCTGCTCAATCAGACGCATGACCTCATCGGCAAGCTCGAGCGCGCCCTCGCCGCCCTTGGCCCAGACCTCGGAAAGCTTAACGTTGACGCCGAGCTTCTGGCACTCGGACTCGATGAGCGCAAGCTCGGCCTCGGTGTCCGTCGGGAAGCGGTTGATGGCGACCACGCAGGGCAGACCATAAACGTTCTGGATGTTGTCGACGTGACGCAGCAGGTTGGGCATGCCGGCCTTGAGTGCCTCGAGGTTCTCCTCGTTGAGGTCGGCCTTGGCGACGCCACCGTTGTACTTCAGCGCACGAGCGGTCGCGACGACCACGACGGCGCTGGGGCGAACGCCCGTCATACGGCACTTGATGTCGAGGAACTTCTCGGCACCCAGATCGGCACCGAAGCCGGCCTCGGTAATGGCAACATCGCCAAAGCGCATCGCCATACGCGTGGCCATGATAGAGTTGCAGCCGTGGGCGATGTTGGCGAAGGGGCCGCCGTGGACAAACGCGGGCGTGCCCTCGAGCGTTTGCACCAGGTTGGGCTTGAGCGCGTCCTTAAGCAACGCGGCCATGGCACCCTGGGCCTTAAGGTCGCGGGCACGGACGGGCTCGCCGGCAAAGCTGTAGCCGACGACGATCTCGCCCAGGCGCTCCTTGAGGTCGCTGATACTCGTAGACAGGCACAGGATTGCCATGACCTCGGAGGCGACGGTGATATCGAAGCCGTCCTCGCGCGGCACGCCCTGGGCCTTACCGCCAATACCGTCGATGACGTGGCGCAGCTGACGGTCGTTCATATCGACGACGCGCTTCCAAGTGATGCGTTTAACGTCGATGCCAAGCTGGTTGCCCTGCTGGATGTGGTTATCAAGCATGGCGGCCAGCAGGTTGTTGGCAGCACCGATGGCATGGAAGTCGCCGGTAAAGTGCAGGTTGATATCCTCCATGGGGATCACCTGAGCCCAGCCGCCGCCGGCAGCACCGCCCTTAACACCAAAGACGGGGCCGAGCGAAGGCTCGCGCAGGGCCACGGCACTCTTGACGCCGCGACGACGCAGGCCATCGGCCAGACCGATGGTCGTGGTGGTCTTGCCCTCGCCCGCAGGCGTTGGGTTGATAGCGGTCACGAGGACGAGCTTGGCCTGGTGATCGGTCGGATCGTTGAGCAGCGAATAGTCGACCTTAGCCTTGTCGAAGCCGTACGGAATAAGGTGCTTAACGTCGACGCCGGCGTTCTTGGCCACCTCGGTAATAGGCAGCGGCGTGACAGAACGTGCGATTTCGATGTCAGTAGGCATGGGCGGTCCTTTCGTTACCGAATGAGAAAAAGACCAATTCAGCATAGCACGGGCGCGCAATAGTAAAACACCCATAACCGATGAACGGCGATATGTTTACCCGATGCCCAGCGATAGCCCAACAGCCCGCCAAAACAAAGCGCCCTAAACGGTAGGTTCAATCCCCAGGTGCTCAAAGGTGCGAAGGGTTGCCTGACGGCCCTGCGGCGTACGAATCATCAACCCGCACTGCAGCAGATACGGCTCATAGACATCCTCGAGCGTGCCCGGGTCCTCGCCCACCGCGCTGGCAAGGGTCGTAAGTCCCACGGCACGACCGGAGAACGTCTTAGCGAGCGTCTCCAAAATGCGAATATCCATCCAGTCCAGACCGAGCTCATCGATCTCGAAGAACTCGAGCGCCTGGCGACAGATATCGAGCTCGATGGGGCCGTTGCCGCGCACCTGTGCGTAATCGCGCACGCGCTTGAGCAGGCGGTTGGCAAGACGTGGCGTGCCGCGCGAACGCGAGCCGATCTCGAGTGCACTGGGATGGTCGATCGTCACGCCCAGGATAGTCGCCGAGCGCGTAACAATCTGCGCGAGTTCCTCGACCGTGTAGTAATCCAGGCGATATGAAATGCCAAAGCGGTCGCGCAACGGGCCGGTCAACATGCCTGAGCGGGTCGTTGCCGCCACCAGCGTAAACTTGGGAATATCCAGGCGAATCGAGCGCGCCGCCGGACCCTTGCCAATCACGATATCGAGGGCAAAGTCCTCCATCGCGGGGTACAGGACCTCCTCGACCGAACGGTTGAGGCGGTGGATCTCGTCGATAAACAGCACATCACCCGGCTGCAAGTTAGTAAGGATGGCTGCCAGGTCGCCGGTGCGCGCGATGGCAGGGCCACTCGTGGTCTTGATCTGAGCGCCCAGCTCGTTGGCGATAACCGTAGCCAGCGTGGTCTTGCCCAGACCCGGAGGGCCCGAGAAGATCACGTGGTCGAGCGTCTCGCCACGGCTCTGCGCCGCTTCGATCAACACGCGCAGGCTCTGCTTGATATGCTCCTGGCCGCAGTAATCGTCCAGGCGCTGGGGGCGCAAAGTGCGATCGACATCGAGGTCCTCGGCCGTCAGCTCCGAGCCCACCATGCGCTCGCCGTGCGCCATGGATGCCGCCGGCGAGTTGCCGGGCGTCGCCCACAGGTCCTGAGAGTCATCGGCTTCCCACATCACGCATCCATTCCGAGTCGCTTAAGCGCCGCGCCGAGCAAATCCTCGACACGCATATCCTGCCCATCATACCCGCTCAGAGCGACATCGGTCTCCTGCGGCCTAAAGCCCATGGAAAGGAGTGCCGCACGGGCGTCATCGATCGCCGAAGGAGCGGCGGCGGGCACGGGCATCGCAACCTGACCGGGGATCGCATCGACCGGCACAAAGCCCTTGTCCTTGGCAAAGGTGCTCTTGAGCTCCAAGATGAGGCGCTGGGCGGTCTTTTTGCCCACGCCGGGCACCTTGGCCATGCCCTTGTCGTCCTCGGCCATCACCAGGGAATACAGCTGTCCCACGGTATAGGTGGAAAGTACGGCGAGCGCCAAGCGCGGGCCAACGCCCGAGACGGACACGAGCCGGTCGAACATCGTGCGCTCATCCTTTGAAGAAAAACCGAAAAGTGTCATGGCGTCCTCGCGCACCTGCATACGCGTGTAGAGGCGGACCTCGCCGCCGGGCGTCGGCAACGTGGCCGCAGTGCCGCCAGAAATGCCGAGTTCAAAGCCAACGCCCGACACGTCGACGACGGCCGAGCTCATCGTGGCCTCGACAAGCGTTCCATGGAGCTGGGAAATCATCAGTATCCGGTTCCTCTCTGTTGATAGAACTCGCCACCGGTAAGGGCACGGGTGCGGCTGAGGTTTACGTGGCAGATGGCGCAAGCCAGGGCATCGGCGGCATGGTCGGGATGCGGGTCGCACGTTGCCGGTGGGGGCGTCCGACCCATATACGCGCCCTGCCGTTTGTCCGCGGCTCCGGTGCCCACAACAGCCTGCTTAATCTGCATAGGCGTGTACTCGCCAATCTCGAGCGCGCATTCCGAAAGCGCCACGAGCGCGGCACCGCGGGCATGCGCCGTAGGGATGGCCGAGCGAACGTTGGCGCCAAAGTAAATGCTCTCGATGGCAGCGGTATCGGGTCGATAACGCTCCACGACGCCCTTGAGGTCGCGGGCGATATGCGACAGGCGCACCGCGAGCGGACTACCCGCGCTGGTCTCGATGCAGCCATAGGCACGGCAGCGAACCTCGCCACGCCGCTCCTCGATAATCCCCCAACCCGTATGAGCCAAACCGGGGTCAATGCCCAAGATAACCAAGCCAACCTTCCCTCGCCACAAGCGCAGCGCAAGACAAGGCCCCGCGCATCATTCACGAACGTCTGTTCTAGAATAACACAACAGCGACCGTATCTAGCAAGCAAGGTTGAACCATAGGTTGAGCATAAGTCAGCGAGCGAGTCCCTGCCGTGGCAAGGTGTCGCGAAAGAGGAGCGCCGCGTACTTCTGTACGCAAGCGACGGTTTGAGCGGCAGATTGCCCGGCAGGGGCTCGCGCAGCGTCGACTCGTTACGCGGTTTGGCAAAACCGCGTAACCTTGCCCCTATCCCATAGTTAGTTCTGCGAGAAAAAAGGAAACTGACGGGGATCCACCGGCGGATGCGGCATCGGGCCACCCTGGGGCCCACCCTGCGAGCCGCCCTGACCGCCCATCATCTTATCGATGGCGTCCTGAACCTCGCCCTCGAACTTTTTCATGCCCTCGTGCAAACGACGCTGACCGTCCTCAGAGCGCAGCTCCTCCATCTGCTCGGGCGAAATACCCAGCAGCTCACCCAAAATGCCCATCATCTCACCGCGCATACGGTCACTCGTATCGTCGTCGGCAAAGCGACGCACCTCGGCGCGCGCCAGCGAATCAACCGTCATGCGCTCCTTGCCGTTGAGCCCCAGATCGGACCACGCAAGCATGTACGGCCAGGCGCGCTCGGCAAACGAACGGGCAGAGACGATCGGCACCGTCGGCAGCATGCGGCGGGCGGCCTCGCCCTGACGCCCGAGCATCAGCAGCAGCGAGCAGGCCTCAGGCTTGCCAGCGGCCATCGGGATGTCGTCGAAAGATCGATTGCGGTCCACGTGCGACTCGAGCGCACCATCGACCTCACCCGGCTCGAGCCCGCCGAGCAGCTGTGCCGCGCGGTCGAGCATATCGACCGGACCGTCGAGCGTCGAGAGCGCCTGCGCCAGCACTCGCTCCATACAATCTTCCACCGCGTTGAGCGTCACGAGCTCTTGGGGCACCACGGCAGACGTGCGGTTGCGCACGCGCGCCACAAACTCAAGCGTCGACAGGTACACATCGCCAAAGGGCGCGTAATCGCCCTGGTAGCCGCCGCAAAGCGCCGGCGCCGCCAGCGCGTACTCGGTTTTGGACAGCGGACTCAACGCCATCGCACCCAGCTCGAGCGCCGTGTCCTCCAGCATGAGGCCCAGCGTGCGAGAGCGCAGGCGCTCGGCGTCGCCCGCCGACACATCGCGGTCGAGCACGCGCGCGGCATCCGGCGCATCGCGCTCAACCGTGCGAATGTGCAGACGCTCGGCGATGGCGCGGACGGCGGCACAGCGGGCAGCCTCGGCCTCTTCCTGCGCCGGCGTAAAGATACGGTTGCGCCCCAGCACCAGGCCAATCACATTACGCGGGCCCAGAGCGTCGACGGCCAGCGCCGCCAGCAGGGACGACGGCAAGTCGCCCTCGAGCGCCACCACAGCACGCGACGCACCGTGGGCTCGGGCGTTGTCGCGCACGGCGAGCACCAGCGCCTGCCACAGCCACTCCTCGGAACGGAACTCGGGCAGTTCGTGATCTTCCAGGGCATCGAGCATCACGCCGCGCTGAATCTCCTGAACCAGCAGGCTCTCCTCAAAACACGGCGCCTGGGCCACCACGCGACCACAGTCGTCGAGCACAAACGAACCGCCGGTATACACCGACTCGTCATAGGCACCGACCGGCGCCATGCAGGCAAACCACACGCTGCGCTTGGATGCGATCTTGCGGTAGGCGCCGCTGCGTACGGCGGCAATGGCAGCAGTCTCGCGGTCGGTCATGTCAAACGCGTTGAATTGGAAATACGCAATGAGGTCAACACCGGTCGGCAACATCTCGAGTTCGCGGTCCAAGTCAAAAATCACGGCAATGCGCACGCCGTCCACGTCGAACACCGGCGGCGCCCAACGCGTGTCGTTGTTCTCACCACGCTGCAGGGCAATGCTCGAACGCGCCGGCACCACATGACCGTCCTTGAGCATCATGTAGTCGAGCAGCGGCTGGCCCTCAAACGAAACCGCCGCGGGCACGATGCAGATCATGTCAAGCTCCTGGATACGCTCGGCGACACCAGTCAAGCCGGCAAGCATGTCGTGCTCAAAGTCGGCAGTGCCCACCAGGCCCCCGGGCATGGCGCCCATAAAGAGCGGAGCCGGAACGCACAGCACGCGCGCCCCGCGCTCGTGGGCCAGACGAGCCTGGTCCTCGATGCGGCCGCAAATGCCCTCAATATCACCCAGGCGCATATCGATCTGTGCAAGCGCGAGCTTCATGGCTCAGCCCTTTCCGTCGTAAACCATCGAAATCGTAGTAAAAGCGCCGGCCGCATAATGCAGTCGGCGCTTGCATGTGCATATGCTAGCTATGATACCCCGAGCGGGGGCGCGCTCCTAGAATGTCGCGGACCACAGCCCGTGCAGGTTGCAGTAGGCATAGACGGTACCGGTCTTGGAACCGCCGGCAAAAAACGTCGCGGGCTTCATGCCGGGCTCAAGGTAATGGACCTCTAAGCGGCCCTCGGCCTCAAGGGCGATCCACTCAATATAGTGCTCGGGCAGGCTGGGGTGCTCGACCGAGCCAACGCGTGCGCGAATCACGTGACCGTCGCGCTCGGTCTCGACAACAGGCACGTGCTTCTCGTGCGCCGCGTCCTCAGTGTTTGCGGTCAGTTCCGTGCAACCGGCAGGGGTTGCAACGTCGTTGCCAAGGGCGGCAATGAGCTTGCCATTGGGGTCCTTAAAGAATTTCGCCATGATGTTCTCCTTTGCTGACGTGCCAATGTTCTTGATGGTTCTTATGCCCAAAGGCAGACAAACCATCCACGGCATTGCAAATGAACACATAACGGGCGGGGACGATGGGGCAGCGTGTGCCATCCGCCCTGGCGGCCCCACCCGAGCGGGTTAGCGCCCGTCGCCGCCCAGCAGCGCCAGAACATCTTCGCGGGTAAACAGCGCCGACGAGATGCCGTCGCCGCCGAGCACGCTGTTGACCAGGTCGCGCTTGGACTCCTGCATCTGCATAATGCGCTCCTCGATCGTGTCCTTGGCGATGAGCTTGTACACGGTCACGGTATGTTTCTGGCCAATACGGTGCGCGCGGTCGGTCGCCTGGTCCTGCGCTGCCACGTTCCACCACGGGTCGTAGTGGATGACCACGTCGTCCGCCGCCGTCAGGTTAAGGCCCACGCCGCCCGCCTTGAGCGAAATCAAAAAGACCGGAACCTCGCCCGCTTGGAACTGCGCGACCATCTTGGCGCGGCTCTCCTTAGACGAAGCGCCCGTGAGCTTAAGGAAGGCGATGTCCTCCTTGGCCAAGCGCTTACCGATGATATCGAGCATACCCGTAAACTGGCTGAACAACAGGATGCGATGCCCGCCGTCGAGTGCGCCGTGCACGAGCTCCATACACGTATCGAGCTTGGCGCTCCCCGCCTTGTAATCCTCGTAGTGTAGACGCGGGTCGCAGCAGATCTGGCGCAGCTTGGTGAGCTCGGCGAGCACCTTGAGTTTGTCCTTCTTAAACTCCCCAGCCTCGCGGTGCTGCACCTGCTGGGCGATGCGGTCCTGGTTGGCCAGGTAGAGCTTGCGCTGCTCGCCGGTAAGCTGCGCCATGACGGTGTCCTCGATCTTCTCGGGCAGGTCGGCCACCACGTCTTCCTTGACACGGCGTAGCACAAACGGCGACACGAGCGCCTGCAGACGAGCGGCGCTATCGCCCTCGGCATGCTCGACGGGGCTCTCAAAGCGCTTGGCAAACGACTCGCGCGTCCCCAAAAGGCCCGGCATCAAAAAGTCGAAGATGCTCCAAAGCTCGGACAAGCGGTTTTCGATGGGCGTGCCCGTCAGGGCAAAGCGCACGCCGGCAGGCAGGCGCTTTGCGGCGCGCGCCACCTGCGTGAGCGGGTTTTTAATGTACTGGGCCTCATCGAGCACCACGCGGGCAAAATCCTGCTCGACGTACTCGTCGATATCGCGCCGCATAAGATCATACGACGTCACAACCACGCTATGCTCGGCCACGCCGGCAATCTGTACACGACGTTGAGCTTTGGCGCCCACGATGGCGCACACATCGAGCGACGGGGCAAAGCGCTCCAGCTCGGCGGTCCAGTTGTACACGAGTGAGGCCGGGCATACCACGAGCGTGGGCTTGGTGTCCCCCGCCTCCACGCGCGCCAGAATATGCGCAATCATCTGGAGCGTTTTGCCCAGGCCCATGTCGTCGGCCAAGATGCCGCCAAGGCCCAGGGGTTCGAGCGAGCCGAGCCACTGGTATCCGTCGACCTGGTAGCCGCGCATCGTTGCCTTGAGCGAGGCGGGTACCGTAAAGTCCATCTTGCCGAGCGTGTCCAGGCGCTCGACGGTGCGGCGGAACGCGGCGTCGCGATCGGCCTCGAGCGCCGGCGTGCGCGCGAGCATGCTATCGACAAAAAGGGTGCTCGACGCGGGAAGCGACACGCCGTCGAGCAGGTCGACGGCATCGACACCCAGATCTTCGGCAAGGCCAAACGCGGCGCGCGCCCCCTCATCCAGGCGCACGATGTCGCCGGACGTCAGGCGCGCAAACGTCTGGTGGCGCTTGTACGAGTCCAGATAGATGGCAAGATCTGCCGCCGAAAGCCCGCTCGCGCCCAGCTCGACGTCGAGCAGGTTACTCTTGACGGTCGCACGCACCGAAAGCTTGGGCGCAGGGCGGACCGAGACCTGGCGCAGACGGTCACTGAGCATGACCTCACCCAGCTCGGACAGGGCGGACAGACCCTCGGTCAGTAGGCAGAACAAGCTCTCATCATCGCGCTCCTCAAACGCCAGACCGCCCTCGTAGAAATCGAAGTACAGGGCCGCCGTATCCATAACGCGAAACTCCGCCACCTCGTCGCGGGGCGGCACGCCGGGACGTTGCTCTTCAAAGGGACTGCCCGGAGCACCCAGGCCAAAGAGATCCGCCGACCAGTCGCCGTAGGTAACCGTAATCTTGCAGGTCACGAGCCCATCGTCGACGCCGATTGCCATGGCAAAGCTCGGCTCGGGCGCCACGGCATCGAGCGCAGCGGGCGCGGTAAGGTCGGTATAGTCGCGCAAAATGGGCAGCGCCATACGGCAGAACTCCCCCACCTGCTCGGCGGCAATATGGGCGGGCGTACGGCACGGCAGCAAGCGCGACAAAAAAGGTGCGGCATGCTGAGCAAATGCAGCGTCGGTACGGCGCGCGCGGCGCGTGTCAACCAAGCAGGCGGCATCGCCCGACGCAAAGCAGTACATATCGGCGGGCAGGCGCAGGTCATAGCTACCACCAGCCGCCGGCGCGATTTTGGCGGCAAGCAGCGGTGGGCGCTTAGCGGATGCCTCGTCCTCCCCTTGCGGAGACAGCTCAACCGCCACGTCGTAGGTGCGATGCGTCGTCATCCCCCGCGACCAGGCGGGCTCAAAGGAGATGGTCTGGCCGCGCAGCAGGTCCAGCACATATACGATGCTATGCTCGGACAGCGGCAACTGACGCTCGGCAACAAAACCGCTGCGGGCAAAGTCGTACGACGCCGAACGCGAGCTTGTGATGTCATCGAGATAGGCAACTGTCGTCACAACAAGGTTGAGCAGCTTTGCCGATGTTTCGTCAAAGGCCTCAGGTGAATGGACAAACGTGAGCTTCTTGCCATAGGAGAACGTGCCGCCGCGCACGTAGGCATCGGCCATGCCGTCGATGTCCTTGACCACGTAGGAGACCGATCCACAGCGAATGCGGAACTCGAGCGCCCAGCTAAAGCGGTCAGCGAACAGCGGATTGTAGTACGGCACCAACGAGGGCTCCAACGCCGCTTTGGGGGCGTCGGAATCAACGGCACCGGCAAGCTTGCGGCGCATGCTCGCCAGCTCATCCATGCGCGCGTCCGAAAGATCGGAAAGCGCCGCCACAAGGCTCGGGCTCGTGGGGACGGGCGCCGGGAAGGGAAAGTTGGGGTTGACGGCCGGCGCGGCGGACGCGGCGCGCGCGGGCTGTTTCGGCTGCGCCGTAAACGTGCGAACCGGCGTGCGCAAACCTTCGACGGGCTCGGCGCCGCTGGCATCCAAATACGCCAGCGCCGTGGCAATAGCGTGCTTACACATACCGGGATAGCGGTATGCGGCGGGGCAGTCGCAGTCGTAGTCGATAACCTCGTGCTCGTCCATATCGAGCGCCACGTGCGTCTTGTACAGGTCGCCGCGCGAGCCGCGCACCGAGCCCTCAACCGTCACGTTTTTGGAGAAGCGCGAGCCGCTGTCCTCAATCGACAGCACGGCGCCGTTGAGCATGAGCGAGCGGCCCTTCATAAAGGTGCCGCTCAACGCCGCCTCTTTGCGAAGCGCCTGCACAAACGTCCCCTGCGCCATCACTTCCTCCAATCTCACCCGGGGTAGCTTAGATAACCGTCACGCGACCCTGGTTACCCACAATCGCCTTTGCCTCGGCCAGCAGCGGAATCGAGCGCGCGTTGACCTTGACCGGCACCTCGGCACGTAGCACGCGCCCGTCCACCTGCTCGATAAAGATCTCCACGCGGTCGCCGCCCGGGTTGGCGGTAAGCACCGTGGCAAGACGCGCCATATTGCCCTGGCTAAAGCGGCTGTTGGGCACCATGACCTCAAACACCTTGGGCTTGTTGTTCTCCTCGTTAAGCTCGAGCGGCACGATCTCCTGCGCGATGATCTGGTCGCCGCGGTCCGAGCGCTCGAGCTTGCCCTTAATGCGCACAAAGGCATCGGACAGCTGCGCGCCGGTCTCGGGATCGACCTCGCCGTACAGGTACCCCTCGGCCTCTTTATAGGTCTTGGGGAACACGACGACGGTGGCCTCGCCTTCCATGTCCTCGAGCTGCACGATGCCCATGGGGTCACCGGTTTTGGTCACGCGCTTGGACACGCTCGAGACCATACCGGCCCACCACAGCGCCTTGCCCTCGGGAATCTCCTGGTTGATGGTGCCGCCCGTAGGATTCTGAACCTCGTAGCCGGTGTCGATCTGCGAGAACGAGAAGTCGCGCGCCTTGGCTAGTGCATACTCAAACGGGCGCAGCGGGTGGTCCGAGACATAGATGCCCAGAACTATCTTCTCCTGGCTCAGCTTAAGGTGGCGGTCCCATTCCTGGCCATCCGGATCGGGCACGCTCACCTCAAAGCCCGAGCCCTCAACGTCGCCAAACATGTCGAAGAACGACGTCTGGCCGCTCGCGCGATCCTTCTGGCGCTTCACCGCGGCATCGATGATGTTCTCGGGGTTGTTCTTATCCACAAAGTGCATCATCTGGCGACGCGGATACCCCGTGGAGTCGAAGGCGCCTGCCTTGATGAGCGATTCGATCACGCGGCGGTTGGCCTGGCTCGAGTCCACGCGCTCGACAAAGTCGTGCAGCGTCTTAAACGGGCCGCCCGCCTCGCGCTCGGCGATAATCGCCTGCGCCACGCCGGTGCCCACGCCGCGGATGCCGGCCAGACCAAAGCGCACGCCCTCCTTGGTAGCCGTGAACTCGGTACCGGACTCGTTGACATCTGGCGACAGCACGGGGATGCCGTCGTGACGGCATGCCGAGACGTAGTGCACGATCTTGTCGGTCTTGCCCGTATAGGACGTCAGAACGGCCGCCATGTACTCGTGCGGATAGTGCGCCTTGAGCCACGCCGTCTGCATAACCAGAATGGCATAGCCGGCGGAGTGCGACTTGTTGAAGGCGTAGGACGCGAACTCGAGAACATCGTCCCAAATCTTCTGGGCGACCTCGCGCGTGTAGTTATTCTTGATAGCGCCGTTCATCCAGTGGTCGTAGGTGGTCTCGTCCGAGCCATCCTCCCAGTGAAGCACCGTCGACGTGAGCAGCTTGATCTTTTTCTTAGCCACGGGCTTACGGATACGCGAGTCCGATTCGCCCTTGGAGAAGCCGCACATCTCGACGGAGATGAGCATAACCTGCTCCTGGTAGACCATGGTGCCGTAGGTTTCGCCCAGGATGTCGTCCAGGCGGTCGTCGTAGGAGACCGCCGGCTCCTTGCCGTTCATACGGTTGATGTAAGACGAGACCATGCCGGCGCCCAGCGGGCCCGGGCGGTACAGAGCGATCAATGCCACGACGTGCTTGTACTCGGTGGGCTTCATGTTCTTGATCGTGGCCGTCATGCCGGCGGACTCGACCTGGAAGACGCCGGCGGTGTGGCCGGAACCCATGAGCTTAAAGATCTCGGGGTCGTCAAAGGGAATCTCTTCCTCTTTGATGTCGATGCCGAAGTTCTTTTTGATGTTTGCCTTGGCCTTGGAGATAACAGTCAGCGTGCGCAGGCCCAAGAAGTCCATCTTGAGCAGGCCCATGTCGGCAACGGTATGGCCCTCGTACTGGGTAATCTCGACGCCGCCCTTGGTGTCGAGCTTGGTGGGCACGTGCTCGTTGACGGGGTCGCGGCAGATCAGAACGGCGCACGCGTGCACGCCCTCGCCACGGGTGAGGCCCTCGATTGAGAGCGCCGTGGCGATGATGCGGCGGGCGTCGTCGTCCTTTTTATATGCCTCGGCAAAATCGGGGTTAAACAGGTCCTCTTTGCCGGGTTGCTTTTCGAGCACCTGCTTGAGCTTGACCTTGGGGTCGCTCGAGACCATCTTGGACAGACGCTGGCCCATGTAGACCGGGTAGTCCAGGACGCGAGCGGCGTCGTTGATGGCCTGCTTGGCCTTAATGGTCGAGTAGGTGATGACGTGGGTGACCTTCTCGGGGCCGTAGAGCTGGCGAACGTGCTCCACGACCTCGAGGCGCCGCTCATCGTCGAAGTCCATATCGATATCGGGCATCTCGGTACGCTGCGGGGACAGGAACCTCTCGAACATCAGGCCGTTCTCGAGCGGATCGAACGCGGTGATGTTCATGGCGTAGGCGACGATAGCGCCGGCAGCCGAGCCACGGCCGGGGCCGACGCCGATGCCGTTGTCTTTGGCCCATTGCACGTACTCGGCAACAATCAAAAAGTAGGCGGCAAAGCCCTTGTCGCAGATGACTTTGTATTCGTACTCAAAGCGCTCTTTGATGTTGACGCCACCGATCTCGCGCGTGGCCCAGTCGTCACCGTAGTGCTGGCGCAGGCCCTTCTCGCACTCGCGGCGGAACTGACTCTCGTGCGTCTCGCCGGGGTCGAGCAACGGGAAGCGCGGCAGGATGATGGAGTCCCAGTCCAGCTCGACGTAGCACTTGTCGGCGATCTCGAGCGTGTTGTCGCAGGCCTCGGGGCAATACGGGAACATCGCCCGCATCTCCTCCTCGGTCTTCATGTAAAACTCCGAGCCAGTCATGCGCATGCGGTTAGGGTCGTCGACCTTGGCGTTCATGCCGATGCACATGATGACGTCCTGCACGGGCGCGTCCTCGCGGCGCAGGTAGTGGAAGTCGTTAGTGGCGATGACCTTGACGCCCACCTGTTTGGCGATGTCGATGAGCGTGCGGTCCATCTGCTCGTCGGTCAGGCCGTTGTCGGTGGTGATGCCGTGTTCCTGGATCTCGATATAGAAGTCGCCGGGCTCGAAGGTGTCACGGAAGGTCTCGGCCCACTTGATGGCGCCCTCCATGTCACCGCGGTCGATGTACTTGGGGATGATGCCCGCGATGCAGGCGCTCGTGCAGATCATGCCCTTGGCATGGCGGCGCAGGTTATCGAGCGTCACGCGCGGCTTGTAGTAAAAGCCCTGCACGGCGGCCTCAGAGACCGTCTGCATCAGGTTGACGTAGCCCTCCTGGTCCTTGGCCAGAAGGATCATGTGGTAGAGCTCGGGCTTGTGGTCGCGGGCGAGCGTCTCGTCCGGCGTAAAGTAGACCTCGCAGCCAAAGATGGGCTTGATGACCAGGGGCGGCTTGAGCTCGTCGATGTTGCCCTTCTCGTCCCACATGGCCATGTCCTTCACATACTGGGCATGCTCGCGCGGGTTTTCCTCGGGATCGGGCTCCACCAGCTCGTCGCGGCGGTCCTTTTCCAAGAAGGCCTTGTCGTGGCTCCAGGTTTTGTACTCGGGCGTGTTGTGGTTGACGGCGTCGCAGGCCAGCGCCAGGTCGGGCACGCCATACATGTAGCCGTGGTCGGTAATGGCCACGGCGGGCATGCCCAGCTCTACGGCACGGTTGACCATATCCTGGATACGGGTTGCGCCGTCGAGCATGGAGAAAACAGTGTGATTGTGCAGATGGACGAATGCCATGTGATGAGCTCCGATGCGGGTTCGTGTTCTGACTGAACGATTTTACCCCACGGCACGGACAGCACCCGAACCTAGCCAAACCCACACGGGCAGTCTTTTTGGGACCGTCAAAAGGGGGATGAGTGCATCCAGATATATCGAGTAATTACTGGAACCCCGGCGATACGCTGAATGATTTGTGACGAATAGTCATGTCCATCAAGAAGGCTCGACGCTTCGGGCAGCTCGTCAATCGATATATCAATTCTTGGAGACATGTATTCCTACCATTTTTAAAGAAACAACGGCGGTAATTGCTATCGCGATTGCGCCAATAACACCGAGCGCTATCTGAATGGGATACAACCCCAGCACATATCCAAATATGGAGAAAAACATTGCAGAAAAGAGAGCCCTTACCAGAGACGCGACGGAAAGGATCGTCGCGCGGAGATCGTCCGCTATCGCGTCTTGGATTAAGTTTTCCGAAGTGATGTACACCACTTCTGGGAGAAAACAAAGCACCATGCTAAGGCCAAACAAACACAGCGGATTTGAAGCGAACCACGGAAGAATCATGAAAAGACCGGCTTCGATTAGCATCGAGCCGAGCATGGTATTTCTTTTCCCGAAACGCGATGAGAAGAAATCTGCTGCAATGTAGGCCGTCGCATTTACTGCATAGGATGCACCGAAGAAGATTCCTATTATGGAGACGGGAGCATCAAATGCGTCGAATACCAACTGATTCAAGTTGTAATAACTCCCATAGAATCCATCGAGCATGCTTGTGCCGATTAGAAGAAGCAACACCGCAAAAGCGGATTCTCCAATGCACCAGGTTTCGCGTCTGAAGATCTTGGCTACGTCAAACCTTTCCTCCCCAGAGTTTTTGGAATGGGTCGTTTCCATCCTCTCAATGGGATACAGAAGGAAAAGCTGCAGGAGATAGAAAACGGAAACGCATACGTAGAGGGCACTCCAAGATACTTGGGCAATGAATGATCCAAGTACGATTGCCACTCCCGTCGCGATTGATTGCGCGGCAAGCAGCCGAGCGTTGATGGTGAGGAAGCGCTCTCCTTGACCGGCATTTCGGGCAATTTCATATAAAAGTGCCTGTTCGGATCCCGATTGAAGGGAGTAGGCGAGTGCCTCAACAAGGGAAAGCGCGACGAGAAAGGGGCCTGAGAGCAACAGCATGCCAGCCGTATGGAAGAAAAGAAGCAGAACGCCCACTTGAATCGAGAACTTCTTTCCAAAGAAATCGCCTACCAGCCCTGTTGGCAGCTCGAGGACGACCGTTGCAATGTTGTACAGGGCTTGATAAAGCGCGATTTCCGTGACAGACATTCCTTTATCCGCAAGGAAAAGTAGAAACACTCCCCGATTTAAAACAAATCCCGCGAGAACGAAAAAGGCGGAATAGATGTGCAGCTGCGCAGTGGCATTCTTATTCATTTGGCACTTCCGTCAACTAATTTTGTCGGGCCGCTCGCTACTGACTCGAAGCCTGAAGTGTCCACAGTTGATGCGAAGAGCGGTAAAGCTTTTGCACAGGGGTATCAATGGAATACATCCGAAGCGTTTTCGGCAGTATCATCGGCGAAGGCGGGATTAGCCTTTACGCGGCGCTCACCCTCGATGTATTTGACGATTTGATCAATCGTCTGGTTGGCGTGGCTCTTGAGCTTGCGCTCATAGAAGAAGAGGCCGAGCTTGCCGCGCGTACCAGACGTGTTACCACCCACACCCTGAAAATCCTCGGTATAGGTGAGCTCGCAGGCACCATCGCCAGCAGGTGCAGCCTCATAGCGCATGGTATTGATGCCCGCCGCATACTGAAAACGGACCTCATAGAGACACGGGTAGTCAAAGTGCTTGATCTTAACCTTGATCGCCGTGCCCTTGGCCTTGCCTTTTGCGGACTGGGCGCGCTTCTCGTACTTATAGCCGTTGAGCTTGTTGCGGCTGGGACGCTTGCCCGTGGCGTTCTCGATATCCTGCATGATGGACCCCGCCAGAGCGTCAAAAAGCTCCTCCGGCGTCACCTTAAGCGTTTTGGTGAACTGCATGATGGCTCCTTATTCGTTTGAACCGCTCGAGCCATTGTACCGCCCCAGGCTCTCCCATGCGTTGCGGTGATATACGGACTGTTTGGCGGCTTTTTTGGCCAAAACAGTCCGTATTCCACCGCAAGTTATTGAGGACTAGAGGTTGTAGGTGACTACTTGGGGCTCGGCGGGTTCGACGAAGATGGCTGGATTCGCCTGCTCCACGCGGACGAACTTGACGGTCACGGCCTCAAAGCCCGCCTTGTGCAAAACATCAGCGTAGACGCGCGCCTGCAGGGCGTGCTTCTCCTGCAACTGTTCCGGCGTCTCGTCCGGCGTGCCGCCCGTCTTGTAGTCGATGACCAGCGCGCGCGACGGATCGGCCGGGTCGGTCGCTAGTGCATCGATGGCGCCCTCGGCATAGGCACCGTAGCGGGCAATGTCCTCGTCTTCGCAGCCCAGCGAGAAGAACGGCACCTCGGCGCGAACGCACGGCCACGCGAGCAGGTCGGCACGAACAGCCGACTTGAGCCAGCGGTCCAGGGCAACGTCGAAGCGTTCGCGCTGCTCCGGCGTCAGGCACCACAGGCGCGCCAGCGCATCGGCGCGCTCAGCGGGCAGCGCATCGGCACCCATCTCGATGAGCCACTGGCAGGGGGCAGGGGACCGCCCGCCCCGCCCCCCGGGGGTACCCCGAGCC
>URNQ01000005.1 GCA_900549245.1 uncultured Collinsella sp. | reverse complement strand
GTCGAGGGTACGCCAGGGGAGCTCGGCGCACTTGACGCGTGCGGGCATGTGCGAGATGTCCTGGAGCTGGGCGGCCTCGTCCAGGTCTTCCAGGTCCTCCTCGGAGAGCCCCTCGCCGCGGATCATGGCGAGGAAAAGCCCTGCCAGTCGGCGTGCTTCCTCGACCGTCTCGCCGGTAATGAGGTCGGCCATGATGTCGGCGCTGGCCTGGCTGATGGCGCAGCCGTGGCCGGTAAAGGAGGCCTCCTCGATCACGTTGTTCTCGACGCGCAGCTGCAAGGTGAGCTCGTCGCCGCAGCTGGGGTTGATGCCGTCGTGCTCGTGCGTGGGGGCATCCATCTCGTACTTATAGTCGGGGTGTGAGTTGTGCTCCATGAACGTGGTGGAGGTGTAAAGGTTACCCATTGAACGTACTCCAAACGTGATGCAGACCGGCGATGAACTTGTCGATGTCGGCCTTGTCGTTGTAGAAGGCTACGCTGGCGCGGCAGCAGGCGAGGTTCTCGACGCCCAGCCAGGTGAGCAGTGGCTGTGCACAGTGGTGACCGGCGCGGATGCAGACGCCGTCCATGTCCATGATGCTCGCGACATCGTGCGGGTGGATGCCCTTGACGTTAAAGCTCACGACGCCGTGATGGTTGTCCCAGTAGATGGAGCCGATGATCTGGACAAAGTCGAGCTGCATGAGCTCGCCCATCAGGTAGTGGACGAGTGCCTGCTCGCGTGCCTGGATGTTTTCATAGCCAACCGTGTTGACGAGGTAGTCGAGGCGCCTGTGGCGAAGATGCCGGCGGCGTCCTGCGTGCCGGCCTCGAACTTCTCGGGGACGGGCGCCCAGACGGCGTCCTGCTCGGTGACCGAATCGATCATTTCGCCACCGGTAAGCATGGGCGGCATGGCGTTGAGCAGGTCCATCTTGCCCCACAGCACGCCGATACCCATGGGGCCCATGGCCTTGTGCGCGCTAAAGGCAAAGAAGTCGGCGCCCAGATCGGCCATATCGACCGGCATGTGCGGCAGCGACTGCGCGCCGTCGACGACCAGGTAGCCGCCGTACTTGTGTACGAGCTTGCCGAGGTTCTTGACCGGGTTCTCGACGCCCAGCACGTTAGAGACCTGACCCACGGCCAGAATCTTGGTTTTGGGGCCAACCTTGGCAAGCACTTCTTCGGTGGTGAGCTGGCCGGTCTTGGTGGGGTAGAGGTAGACGAGCTTGGCGCCGGTCTCGCGGCAGACCTGCTGCCAAGGAATCAGGTTGGAGTGGTGCTCCATGATGGTGATGACGACCTCGTCGCCGGGCTCGAGCACCGTGGGCGCAAAGCTCTTGGCGACCAGGTTGAGCGACTCGCTGGTGTTGCGGGTGAAGATGATCTCGTTGGCCTGGGAAGCGCCGATGAGATCGGCGATCTGCTGGCGCACCTTCGCGATAGCGTCGGTGGCCTCGACGGATAGTGAGTACAGGCCGCGCAGCGGGTTGGCGTTCATGCGCTGGTAGAAGTCGCGCTCGGCGTCGAGCACGCAGGCGGGGCGCTGCGCGGTGGCAGCGCTATCGAGAAAGGCGATCTCGGGGTGCTGCTGGAACAGCGGGAACTGGCCCTTGTAGGGGTTATTCTCGATGTCCACGGTGGGCCAGCCGCGCGAAGCCTCGTCGCTGGCGTCGAGCATCATGGGCTCGGGGGCGGTGCAGGTATCGCATTTAACGTGCTCGGTGTCGATCATGCGAGCTCCTCCTCAAAGTTGTCGATCAGGTTGTTGCCCAGGCGGACGACGGCGGCGCGGGGGCGCTCATCGGTGGCGGAAAGCGCGGCGTCCTCCAGCTTGGCGCGGATGAACAGGTCCTCGGCGGCGTTTTGGTCAAGGCCGCGGCAGGCGAGGTAGAACAGCTGCTCGTCGCGGACGTGGCCGATGGTGGCGCCGTGGTTGCCGGCGACGTCGTCCTCGTCGCACAGGATGACGGGGACAGTCTTGTTGTCGACGCCCTTGTTGGCCAGCAACACGGTTTCGCGTTCGGTGCCGGTTGCGCCCTTGCAGCCGTGCACGAGGTCGATGGTGCCGCGGTAGACCTTCTTGGACGTGCCGGTCAGCACGCCGTTGGCGTCGATCTCGCACTCGGTCTTGCGGCCGCGATGGCGCAGCTCGTAGTTAAAGTCGCGCACCTGTTCGCGGGCACCCAGGTAATCGGTGTCGATCGTCACCTTGGCGGTGTCGCCCAGCAGGTCGCCGGCAAGGCCGGTGGCGCTGGCACCGGCACCCAGGACGGTGTGCTGCACGTTGACGCGTGCGCCCTCGTCCAGGAACAGGCCGGTGTCGTCGAGTGCGATCCAGCTGTCGTCGAGCGTCTGCGTGCAGGTCACGTTGACGGTGGCGTACTCGTGGGCGCACACGCGCAGCGCAGAACCCACGACGCCCTCGCCGGCAACGGGGGAGTCCAGGGCGATCTGCAGGTCGAGCGTCGACTGGGGACGGGCGACGACGTCGATGGCGGCGATGGCGGCCGCAGCGTCGACGCCGCTTACGCGCACGGTAACCGTGGCGTGCTGGTAGGCGGGCACATCAATAACGATGCGCTTGGTGGCATGGTCTGCCAGATAGGTGTAGGCAGCCTCGCCCATGCCGGTCTCGAAGGCCTCGGCGGGGGAGAGCTCCTCCTCGAGCTTGATGGCGCCGGCCTGGTAGACCGAGGTGGCGGGCACGTCGAGCTCGGTCTCGGGCGTGATGCGGGCACGGTCGGCGGCGTCGCCGGGGGCAAAGGCGCGGCGCTCGGGGAAGCGCTCGGCCATGGCGTTCATAGCGGTGTCGAAGGCGTCGTCCGCACCGCGGAGCCGCTCGTCCAAGCCTTCGACATCAACGGCTTCGGCGGGCGCGGCGGCAAGCTCGTTCGAAAGCTCGAGCTTGGTCTGGTTCATCTTGAGCCAGCCCCAAGTGGCGGCCGGCATCGCATTAACCTGCTCGAGCGTGGTCGCAGCGGTGTTCGTGGTCTGTTTCATTATCCGATCGCTCCTTCCATCTCGAGCTTGATTAGGTTGTTCATCTCGACGGCGTACTCCAGCGGCAGCTCCTTGGAGACCGGGTTGGCAAAGCCGTTGACGATCATGGTGCGGGCCTCTTCCTCCGAGATGCCGCGGCTCATCAGGTAGAACACCTTGTCGTCGCCGATACGGCCGATGGTTGCCTCGTGGCCGATGTCGACGTTCTTGGCGCGGATGTCCATGGCGGGGATGGTGTCGGAGCGGCTCTGGTCGTCGAGCATCAGTGACTGGCAGCTCACGGTTGCCTTGGAGCCCTCGGCCTTGGGCGTGGCCACGATGGAGCTTCGGAAGGTCTGGATGCCGCCGCTCTTGGAGATGCCCTTGGTCTCGACCGTTGCCGAGGTATCGGGCGCGTTAAGTACGACCTTGCAGCCGGTATCAAGGTTCTGCCCGGCGCCGGCAAAGGTGATGCCGGTAAAGCTCGAGCGGGCGCGGCGGCCGTTGAGCACGCTCATGGGGGAGAGGCCCAAGTACCCACGTGGCTGCCGAAGGAGCCGCTGATCCATTCGATGTCGCCGTCCTCGTCCACACGCGCACGCTTGGTGTTGAGGTTGTACATGTTCTTGGACCAGTTCTCGATGGTCGAGTAGCGCAGGTGCGCACGCTTGCCCACAAAGAGCTCGACGGCGCCGGCGTGGAGGTTGGCCACGTTGTACTTGGGCGCGGAGCAACCCTCGATAAAGTGCAAGTCGGCGTCGTCCTCGACAATGATGAGCGTGTGCTCAAACTGGCCGGCGCCCTTGGCGTTAAGGCGGAAGTAGCTCTGCAGCGGGAAGTCCAACTTGGTGCCCTTGGGCACGTAGACAAACGAGCCGCCCGACCACACGGCGCCGTGCAGGGCCGCAAACTTGTGGTCGGTGGGCGGGATGAGCGTCATAAACTTCTCGTGGATGAGCGGCTCCCACTGCGGATCGTGCAGGGCCTCCTCGATGCCGGAATAGACGATACCCATCTTGGACGCGGTGTCCTGCATGTTGTGGTAGACCAACTCGGAGTCGTACTGCGCGCCGACGCCCGCCAGGTAGCTACGCTCGGCCTCGGGGATGCCCAGGCGCTCAAAGGTGTTCTTGATGTCGTCGGGCACCGACTCCCAGTCGTGCTTTTGGTCGGTGTTGGGCTTGACGTAGGTGACGATGTTGTCCATGTCCAGGCCCTCGATGGAGGGGCCCCACGTCGGGTCGGGGAAGCGGTTGAAGATCTCGAGGGACTTGAGGCGCAGGTCGAGCATCCACTGCGGCTCGTCCTTCTTGGCGCTGATCTCGCGCACGATGTCGGGCGTGATGCCGGCGTCGAGGCGCTCGAATCCCTCCTCGCCATAGGTGAAGTCGTAGAGGCTGCGGTCGATGTCCGCGACCTCGGTGCGGTTCTTGGTCATTGCGTCGCCCCTTTACGCCTGCTGCCCGGCAGCGGCGGCCTCGGCCTGGGCGCGCTGCTCGGCGGCCTCGCGCTCGAAGGTCTCAAAACCGTTCTTGTCGATCCAGGGGATGAGCGAGGCGTCGTCCTCGCGCACGATGTGGCCCTTGACCATAACGTGGACGCGGTCGACATCCAGGTGCTCCAGGATGCGCGTGTTGTGCGTGATGATGAGCATGGAGCCGTCGCAGCTCTTGCGGTAGGCGTCCATGCCGTGGCTGACGGTGGAAAGCGCGTCCAGACCCGAGTCGGTCTCGTCCAGAATGGCGAGCTTGGGCTGCAGCAGCAGAAGCTGGAGCATCTCGACCTTCTTCTTCTCGCCGCCCGAGAAGCCCACGCCCAGCTCGCGGTTGAGATAGGCGGTATCCATGTTGAGCTCGGCCGCGAGCTCCTTGACGCGGCGGCGGAACTCCTTGCCCTTCATCTCCAGACCGGGGCGGCCGGCGATGCTGGCGCGCAAAAAGCTCGACAGCGGCACGCCCGGGATCTCGACCGGGGCCTGAAAGCTCAGGAACAAGCCGGCACGCGAGCGCTTGTCGGTGGTGAGCTCGGTGATGTCCTGGCCGTCAAAGATGATGCGGCCGTCGTTGACGGTGTAGACGGGGTCGCCCATGACCAGGTGACCAAGGGTGGACTTACCCGCGCCGTTGGGGCCCATCAGCACGTGGGTCTCGCCGGCGGCGACTTGCAGGTTGACGTTGTGGAGGATGGTCTTCTCGTCCACGGAGGCAGTCAGACCTTCGATGGAAAGCAGCGGATTTGTGCTCATGCTGTCCCTCTCTGTATATGGTGTACTCATAGGTGTACTAAACCCTAGGAATCTTCTCGGAATAAAGTTACTATGGGTTCGGCGTTAGTCAAGGGAAAACCCGACTAATCCACTCGACTTTTCTAGATGTGGGACAAAATAACCTGTTGTGTTTGTCCCACTTACTTAAGATTTGGGACAAACTAACTTGGTTATGTTGTCCCAGATGCGATGGGAGGGTAGGTATGCTCATTTCTTCTAAGGGCCGCTATGCCCTCCGACTGATGATCTATATCGCAGCGCTTGGTGACGCCGAGGGCAAGATCGCCCTGCGCGAGGTCGCCGACCGCGAGCGTATCTCGCAAAAGTATCTGGAACAGCTGGTCCGTCCGCTCATGAAGGCGGGCCTACTTAAGAGCGTGCGCGGCAAGGGCGGCGGCTACATGATGGCCAAGGACCCGGCCGAGGTGCGTGCCGGCGACATCCTGCGCGCCGTCGAGGGCAGCACGGTTCCGGTGGCGTGCGATGGTATCGACAACAGCTGCGCCCGCAGCGATCTCTGCTCGACCGTCAAATTCTGGCGTGGTCTGGACGACGTGATCGAAAAGTACGTCGACGGCGTGACGTTGGCCGACCTGGCCGCCGTCCCCGAGATTGACTTTGACATTAAGCTGTAGGTTGAGCGCAATTCCTTAAGATTTCGCGGAGGGTTGTTGCCGTTTACCGAGGGGTTGTTGTGCAACAACGGGCGAGCTGCAATACTTATTTTTATCTTTGCAAACTGCACTTTAACTACACCAATGCAGGGAGGATCTTATGCAGCCCAAGCATTCTGCTATTGTCGCGGGCCTGACGCTGGCGCTTTCGTTTGGCGCCGTTTCCGCGCCGGTACCCGCCGCTGCCGAGGAGCCCACGCCGGGCGTTGCCTCGGATGCGACCGATATCGACAAAGGTCTCTACACCCAGCAGTCCTTCTCGGGCGTGCTGAGGTCGGTCCAGGGCGTTTCGTTTGTTAACGTGACCCCCGAGATGAAGTACTTTACCAAGTACGAGAGCCATGGCAACTATAACCAGGGCTTTTCGTATGGCGACGGCTATAACGCGCTGGGTTATTACCAGTTCGACCGTCGATGGTCGCTCATTCCGTTTATGAAGCAGGCCTACAACTACAACCCCGAAAAATACAGCATGCTCAAGGATGCGATTGATCGCGGCAGCGAGATTTCCAACGCGAGCAATGCCATGTACGAGAACGGCCAGCTCACCGAGCTGGGCCATATCGCGCAGGATGCCTTCCAAGGTGCGTACAACACCGATCCTGTTGAGTTCTCAGCTCTTCAAGATGCCTATGCGTACAACTCGTACTATGCGGTGACCGAGGCGTGGCTTAAGAGCGGCTTGGGTATTGATATTTCGGGCCGTGCCGATTGCGTTAAGGGCATGGTGTGGAGCATCACCAACATGTGCGGCACCGGTGGCTGCAGGGACTTCTTCCGTTGGGCGAATCTCTCCAACGATATGTCCGACCGCGAGTTTGTGACGGCGCTTTCCAACAGCGTGGTCAATAACGTAGCGACCAAGTATTCGAGCCAGCCCCAGTATCATGAGGGCTGGAAGAACCGCTACCGCAACGAGCTGAAGGACTGCTTGGTTTATATCGCCGAGGACGAGGCCGCTGCCGCTGCGACGCCCGTGCAGCCCGAGCCCACGCCGGAACCTTCGCCGACGCCTGATTCGAATGACGACTCGCGTGACGATGCTAACGATGACAGAATGGATGTGCCCTCGGCCGATGCTGACGGTGATGGCTCTGCTGGTGGCACCACCAACGACGGTTCCACCTCGAACGGCTCCGATTCGAACGGCTCTGCTGCGGGCGATTCGTCTTCAAGCTCTGCCGGCAATACGGACAGCGCCGCCTCTGGTTCGACCGACGCTGACACCTCTAACTCATCCACCGGCTCGAGCGATTCGTCCGTTGGCACCGGCTCTAACAACGGCTCCGGCTCTGACGCAACCCCTGGTTCCGATGCTTCCAAGGATGACTCGAATAAGGCGCCGGACGTTCCCGTTGCTTCGCCGGACAAGAAGCCTTCTTTCTCCGAGCAGCTTGGTTCTACGCTGGGCTCTTCGCTGATGGCTGGCGTCAATAACGGCTCGACCCAGAACAAGGGCAACTCTGATCAGGTTTCCACGGAAAAGATCGAAGCCGCAAAGGGCGACTCCAAGGACAAGGCTTCCGAGAAGACCGAATCCGATAAGGGTTCTAGCTCTGAGGAGAAGAGCGACAAGTCCGAACAGAAGAAGGACGAGGGTAAGAGCAAGACCGAGGACGGAAAGCAGCAGGGCGAGGACAGCGGTAAGGGCAGCACCGACAACCAGGTCCAGGAGCAAAATGACTCCAAAACGGTGACCACCACGACCACGACGACTACAACGACCAAGTCCTCGGGCGGTAACATGCCCAAGACGGGCGACTTGATCGTGATGGCGAGCCTCGCCAGCGCGAGCTTGGCTACGCTGGGCGCTACGTCCATCGTGAGCGGTAAGCATAAACTCGATCAGCAGAAGAAAACTTCTGGGGAGGACGGCTCGGAGGAGTAGCCTCTTGGTTGCTAGATAACTAAAGAGTTGGGACGGGGTCCGGTGCGAATGCATCGGGCCCCGTTTTGTTGTGCAACGATTAGTTATGCCCCCTCACACCTCTTGTTGCTACCGTTGCCCGATATGTTCGCGCGGCGTCGTCGGTACGCGCGAGGCGGTCATTACAATTGGCATCGTGCAGCGATTTAGGGGGAACGTTTTGATGTCTGAACAGGCAAATGTTGATTGTGCTGCTGGTTTTGGCGTGCGCTTGATCGGCTGTGCCGACGATGCTGTTTTGCCCATTGGCATGCACGACTATGCGGAGGCCCTTGGTTGCTGCATGCTGGTTGACAAGACTATGTTTATTGCCGATGTGTTGGACTGCGACGCGTCCGTTGTGGTGTGCTGTCGACCCGAGGGTTTTGGCAAGAGCATGAACTTGTCGATGCTCAGGGCTTTTCTGGAGCGTCCAGCGGTCGGTCGCTCTGATCAGCGTTTGTTTGCCGATGCTCAGATTTGGGATGCGAACGGCGGGCGCTATCGGGATGAGTATGCTTGCTATCCGGTGATATCGCTGGACTTTTCTGGCGCTGCGAGGCGTGGCCCCGCTGTTGCCGGCGTCGTGCGCGATGCCCTTTCGGGCGAGTGCGCTCGCTTGTTGGCGCTCTTGGAGGCTCCGGATTTAGCTCGAGATAAGGTGCGTCACATCGAACGTGTCGCGCGTGGCGTGGCGAGCGCGGATGAGGTTGACTCGGTGCTCGGTGTGCTCATAGAGCTGCTGGAGATTGCCTGCGATGAGCAGGTTGTATTGCTCGTTGATGGGTACGATGCGGCGTGGTCTCGCCGTGCGAGCGCGAGGGACGCTTCCGACGCCGATCCGGCAGAACTACTTGACCGTGTGCTGTTTGACGCCATTGCCACTGCACGCGATTCGTTGCGGCTGACGTGTCTGATGGGGGAGTGTCCCGGCCCTGCCGAAGCGGCGCTTTCTTTGCATGGCTGCTCGTATTGTCTGGCGACGCCGCTGTCGGCGTGGTGTGATCGTTGGTTCGGCTTTTCGGATGCCGAGGTCGAGGCTCTGCTGAATCATACTGGACGCGAGGAATACCTGGATGATGCGCGTGAATGGCTCGAGGGATATCGGTTTGGTAGGGCCTATTGCTCGAGTCCAGCGCGTGTGATCGGTTTTCTGGACCGAGGCTGCGCGGCGCCTGTGCGCGCCGATCTGTATGGGTATGCGGATTGCCTGAGTAGGGTAGTTGCCGGGTGGAATCTCGACCGCCTTTCGGTCTTGTTTGATTTGCTCGAGGCCCATGGGTGCGCTGAGGTCCCGCTTCGTTTTGGCACTGCAGAGCCAGATGTCTCGCATGACGATGGCATGTGGACAGCGCTGTATCTGTCCGGTTTTCTCACGACGGATATGACTGAGGAGCCAGAGCATGGCGATCGCCTCCGTGCTTTGCGATTGCCCAATAAAGAGCTTCGCCAGGCCTTGTGTCTAGTGATTGTTGAGTGGTTTGAGTGCGCTGCCGAAGACATTCGAGACGTCGATGCGTTTCGCGACGGGCTGTGCCGTGGGAACGAGGATACCGTGAGGCGGGCGCTAAGCCGCATCCTGTGGGATGCGGGTATCGGTGAGACCAACCCAGATAAGCCGCTGCTATATCATCTGCTCTTGCAGGGGCTCTGCTTTGGCTTGCCGGGCTATGCCAATCCTGCTTCGAGGCGAAAGTGTGGCGCGGGTCGCTGGGACATCCAGGTTTTTCCTACGGGCGCTGTGTTCGACGTAGCAGATACGATTGGCATGCTGGACGAGCGCCCGCTGATAACGATTAACCTGATGTACGACCCTGGCGTCGATGCCCTGGGCCTGGAACTGTTAGCGGTTCAGGCGCTGCTCGACATAGAGCGCGACGGCATCGATGATATCCGCGTGCCGCGCCCCGCCGTCGGGCGCATGCGCTGGGGCTTTGGCTTTGACGGTCAGCGTGTGTCCGTGGTGTGCCAACGACTGTAGCGGCGGGCGAAAGCCCTTTACTACTCCGCGTCCTTCATGGGCGGCATGGGCTTCCAGTTGGGGTCCTTGATGATCTTGCGGGCGTCCTTCATGCCGCGGCGTAGCGCCGGAATACCGGTCTTAAAGCACTTGTCGACCGCGGCCAGGCGAATGAACTCCTTGCAGAAGGTCGCGATGTTGCCCAGACGGAACAGCACGGGGTGATAGTCGCCGTAAATCTGCATGTAGCGGGCCAGATAGCCGCGGTTGCGCATGATGTAGTAACGGTTGGTGTCGCTCGTGGAGTTGAGCTGGCGCTTGCCGGCGATATCCCAGTTAGAGACGGCGCGGGCGCGCTTGAGCCCCAGGTCGGCCACAACGGCGGCGGGGAAGTGCTGGCTGGCCACGTAGCCATAGCAGGCATCGTCGCCGTAGATGAAGAATCGCGCATCGGGCAGGCCGATCTTGTCGACCACGCGGCGCGAGAACATGCCGCCCTCAAAGCATAGTTGGTTCATGGCGCGGTAGCCCTCGGGTCCCAGGTCCCACTTGGCGACAGGGTTGGGAATGCCGAGTGAAAGGATGAGTTGGTATTGCCAAAAGAAGGCGCCGCCGTCAAAGTCCAGGCGCGAACCCTGGATAACATCGTAGCGGTCGGTCCACTTGGCAAGACGCTCGATGCCTTCGGGGATGACGAGCACGTCGTCGTCCATCACCCAGAACCACTGGGCGCCCAGGTCGTAGGCGCACTTGGTGCCGGCGGAGAAGCCACCTGCACCGCCGCCGTTTTCGAGCTGCGGGGCGTAGATGACGCGGTCGGTGCCGCCCTGCGCGTCGGGCTGCTCGGTGTCGATGCCCCACAGGTTGGCCAGGCGCTCGTTAAATGCGGCGCACATGGCCTCGGTCTCGCGCGAATTCTCGTTATCGACAATCACGATGCGCCAGGGCGTTGCCGTGAGCTCGGTCATGGAGTCGAACAAGTTGGCCAGAAGTTCCTGGCGCTTGTACGTAACGACGACGATGGCGAGCTTGTCGATGGGGGCGGGAAGGGTTGAAGGCATGGGGCAATATATCCTTTCACGCGCGGCGTACATGCGCTGCACGGAAGCTATCGAATACGTCCTTGGGACTGTCCTATTGTAAAGGCTCAGCGCACCTTGACGGCAAGCTTTGAATAAAACGCAGGAACCTGCCATGGGTATGGCGCATGACGTGGGGCTACTTTGCCCGCAAGAGACTCCATAGATTATATAAACGCCCACGGGTGGGACGACCCTTTGATACCATGAAACGACAGGTATTTCCTAAGGAGCACATTTGTCTACTAACGCCTCTGGCAGCCCTGTTCTGTCGCTGCTTATTCCCATTTACAATGTTCAGCGCTACCTGCGCGAGTGTCTCGATTCCGCCTTGGCGCAGACGCTCAAGGATATTGAGATCATCTGCATTAACGACGGGTCGACCGACAACTCGCCGGCGATTATCCGCGAGTATATGGAGCGCGACCCCCGTGTCAAGATGATCGACAAGGCCAACAGCGGCTACGGCGACTCGATGAACCATGGTCTGGAGATGGCGCGGGGCAAGTACGTTGGCATCTTGGAGTCCGATGACTTTATGGCGCCCGACGCACTCGAAAAGCTTGTCTCGGCCGCCGATAGCAATAATGCCGACTTTGCGAAGGCGAACTTTGATTTCTACTGGTCTAAGCCCGAGGAACGCCGTTCGCTGCACGAGATGTTTAAGGCCAAGGACTGCGGCAAGCCGGTGCACCCGAGCGATACGACTCAGTTCTTTAAGCAAAAGCCGTCGATTTGGTCGGCCGTGTACCGTCGCGATTTTCTTGAGCGCAACGGTATTAAGTTCCTGCCGACTCCGGGGGCATCCTTTCAGGACACGTCGTTTGCCTTTAAGGTGATCGCGTGCGCCGATAAGGCTGTTTACCTGCATGATGCCGTGTTGTCGTATCGCCAGGACAACGAGAATTCCTCGGTCAATTCTTCGGCTAAGGTCTTTTGCGTCAATTCCGAGTATGCCGAGATTGAGCGTTGGATTCGAGAGGATTATGCCCGCGACCACGCAAGCGGCGATGTCGCGCGCATGCTCAAGTTCAATCAACTCATTAAGTACGATTCGTATATGTGGAACTACGTGCGCTTGGCGCCTAAGTTCTATAAGGAGTTCCTGGTGCAGATGGCCAAGGAGTTCCAAGCGGCCTTGGACGCGGGGGAGTTTTCGCTTGACGACCTCAAGCCGTGGAAGCGCGCAAATCTCGCTGCCATCCTCAAAGATCCTGAGGGTTGGGTTGACGAGCATCCGAGTTTTGCGGCGGATGGTGCCTTGGGGCGTGCTAAGTATTACGCCTCGGTTGGAGGCCCAGGCGTGGTTGCTGCCTTCCTCATCGAATCGCTGAGGGGGTAGGTCGACATGGGAGAGGCCTCGCGTCCTAAAGCTACCATTGTCGTCCCCGTTTACAACTCTGCGCGCTCCATTCAGCGATGCCTCGATTCGCTGCTGGCCCAGTCCGAGCGCTCGATTCAGGTTGTCTGTGTCAACGACGGCTCGACTGATGATTCGTTGAACGTGTTGCGCCAGATCGCGCAGGCCGACGATCGCGTACTGGTGATTGACCAGGAAAACGCGGGTGTCTCGTGTGCTCGAAATGCCGGCATCGATGTCGCCGAGGGCGAGACCGTCTTTTTTGTGGACGCCGACGATTACATCGATGCCCAGACGGTCGAGCGCGTACTGCATGCCATGGAGTCTGCGGATGCCGAGGCCGCCGTTTTTGGCGGCGTCTGTGAACCTGCCGACGCTGCCCCCAAACGCGTCCAGCAACTCATGAGCCCCAAAGCTGGTGCCTTCGGCGCCCGTGATCCCCAACTGCTGTTCCATTCGAATGCGCAGCCCTATGCCTGTCGTGCGGCTTTTTCGCGCGAGCTGCTCAATCGCGAAGGCATTCGCTTCGCCCCCGGGTTGGCTTTGGGCGAGGACGTCGTCTTCCAATTTGCGGCTTATGCGCTTGCCCGCAAGACCGTCGTCATGCCGGACAAGTTCTACCACTACGTGATGGAGAGCGAATCGGCGACGCACGAGTTCAACAGTGCCGAGGCTCGCGCCAAAAAGCTTGACTCCCACATGAGGATGCTCGAGGAGGTCTTGGAGGACTGGGCGGCCTACGGTCTTTTGGACCTGTGTCCCGGCGAGCTGATTACCTGGTTCTTGGACCTTATCGTGTTTGATTTGGCGCGCTTGGATGCTGATGGCTTCCATCGCGTGGCGGCTCGCGTCAACATGGACCTCACGACGTTTTTGGGAACGGTGTGGGCGGATATGCCTGCTAAGGGCGCCGTTCGACGTGTTGCCCACAAACTCGTTGCGGCGACCTCGGGCGTTTCAATGGCAGACGCCACGCTGTTCTATCTTTCGACTCGCGGTCTCAAAGCCTGCCTGGAGCTCTTTATCTATTCCCGGGCCCTGCCGCCCGCCGCAACTCGGCTGCTAAAATAACCCTGTTACACGCTATCCAACAGGAGGTTCTCTTGCAGAACTCTGATACCCCTAAAGTTTCTCTGCTTGTCCCCATTTGCAATGTCGAACGCTACCTGCGCGAGTGCCTCGATTCCGCCGTGGCGCAGACGCTCAAGGACATCGAGATCATCTGTATCAACGACGGTTCTACCGATAGCTCGTCGGATATCATCCGTGAGTATATGGAGCGCGACCCCCGTGTAAAGATGATTGACAAAGCCAACAGCGGCTACGGCGACTCGATGAACCGCGGCCTGGAGATGGCGCGCGGCGAGTACGTGGGCATCCTTGAATCCGACGACTTTATGTTTGAGGATTCGCTCCAAAAGCTGGTCGCCAAGGCCGATGCTGAGCATGCCGATGTGGTAAAGGGCGACTTTTACCTGTATTGGTCCACGCCCCGCGAGCGCCGTGAGCTGTTTGGGATTGTCGACGAGCATATGACGGGCGCCGCGTATCGCCCCGTCGATCGCCCGGGCATCTTCTACCGCAAACCTTCCATTTGGTCGGCTATCTATCGGCGCCAGTTCCTCAACGACAATCAGATTCGGTTCCTCCCCACGCCGGGAGCCTCGTATCAGGACGCAGGCTTTAACTTTAAGGTTTGGGCTTGCGCCGAGCGCGCCGCGTTTATTGCGGACCCCATTTTGTGCTATCGCCAGGATAACGAGAAGAGCTCCGTTAATTCGCCCAACAAGGTGTTTTGCGTGTGCGACGAATATGCCGAGATGCAGCGTTTTTTGGACGAGCGCCCCGAGCTCAAGGCTCAGCTCCAGGGCATTTTAATGCGCATGAAGGTCGATACGTACCGTTGGAATGATGAGCGCCTGGTCGATGAGCTGCGCGAGCAGTTTTGGGAGAAGGCTTCACCCGAGCTCAAGGCCGACTGGGATGCCGGTCGCTTTGACCTGTCGCTGTTTGATCCGCGTGGCGAGACCGATTTGCGCCTGATGGTCAAATCGCCCCGCGCCTATATCGATTCGCGTTTTGACTTTAAGAAGCCGGGCAAGCTCAATACGTTTAAGCATTACTTTAAGATCGGCGGCCTGCCACTGGTCTGTCGTGTGCTGACGTATCAGCGCGCCTACGGCGACAACCCGCACCCCGATGACGTTCCGGCCGCACAGTAGGAGCGAGTGACTATGGCTACCCCCAAGATTTCCGTTGTCGTTCCTATCTATAACGTGGAGGAGTGCCTGGCCTGGTGCCTGGACTCCCTGCTTGCGCAGGACATGCCCGATTGGGAAGGCGTGCTGGTCAACGATGGCTCGCCGGACGGTTCGCGCGATATTGCGGCTGCCTATTGCGAAAAGGACGCGCGCTTTACGCTGGTCGATAAGCCCAACGGCGGCCTGTCGAGCGCCCGCAATGCGGGTATCGCTGCGTCCACGGCGCCTATTGTTGCTTTTTTGGATTCCGACGACCGCTTTACGCCCGATGCATGCCGCGTGATCGTCGATGCCTTTGAACGCGAGGATTGCGACGTGTTGACCTTTGGCGCGAATCCGTATCCGCTGGAGGCGGGGTATCCGTGGCTCAACTATGTGCTGAGCCCGCGCGATGTGTCGTTTGAAGGCTATAGCTCTAACCTGCTGTTTAAGGAAGCTTCTCGCCCCTTTGCATGGCGCACCGCCTGCAAGCGTGAGTTTTTGCTGGGCAACGGGATCGTGTTCGACGAAACCGTTACGTATGGCGAGGACCAGGTCTTCGATTTTGCCGTGTACGGGCGTTCGTACAAAACCGCGCTTATCTCGAACAAGCTGTATGACTACCGCGTGGCGCGCAAGGGTTCGCTCATGGACACCATGCGCTACGACGACGAGACACGTCTGCTGGAGCACGTGAAGATTTACTCCGCGGTGCTGGCTGACTGGCAGCGCGACGGTCTCGATGTCCAGCATGCCGATGACCTAGCGTACTTCCTGTGCGATCTGGTGCTGTACGATGCGCTCAGGTTGCTGGGTTCGGACTGTGGCAAGGTGTTTGCTGCCGTTGCCGCGGCGCTTAACGGTTCTGCCGTGGGCAGCGATGCTGCGCTCGCACAGTACGCTCCTTCTGTTGCCGCTATGGTGCGTGCGGCGCTTGCCAGCAAGGCCCCCAATGCCCGTGCATGCAAAAAGCTCATGTTCGATTACGATGTCTTGAGGTTTGGGCGCCTGGGTGCCTGCAAACGCATGGCGGCGAACGCCCTGGGAAAGCGAGAAGTGTAGATGAGTATCAAGCGTTTGGCACTTTGCCGCAGTCAGGGCCGTCTGTTTGTGCTGCTTCGTTTTGCCGGTCAGGATGTCGCCGCGCTTATTGAACGGGAGGGTTCTCAAGCGTTTGCCCATGCGACGACGAGCGGTTCTTGTGTGCCGTCGCTGGTGCTCCCGGTCGATCATGGCCGTGTGCTGGCGCTTTGCCCTTCCGTTTCCGATTACGAGCGCGAGCTCGCCGTCTTGGTGCTTCCGTTTTTGGATGGTTCCTCAATCGACGTCGTATTTGCGTCCGGTGGACAAAAGCTTGGCTCCATTCGTCTTGATAACCGTATGGCCAAGCTGGAATCCAAGATTAACTACAAAGCAAAGCCTGCGCTGTGTGCGCTTATCCGCGATGCGCAGCGTGGCGAACACTGCGGCCTCTACGAGATCGATGCCATTCGCTATTTGCCGGTAGACGCCGGCGCGGTGTGGCGCTATGAGGTTACCTGGGCGGGAGACCCCCAGTGCACCCCTGAGTTCCAGATCTTCGATACGCATATGAATGCCATCGATGTCACCGTGCATGTGTTTGAGTCGCAGGTCGATGTGCCGCAGCGCAACGGTTGCCGTGTCAATAAAACGTATCTGAGCGTAGAGATGCCTCAGGATATACGAGATTTTGTCGCGATTGTGAGCGATCCCACGGAGAAGATCCAGAGCGGGTTTTGCGCCATGGATGGTCGCCTGTACAACGGCATGGTCGACGACAGCTGGAACCGCATGAAGGACGCGCGCGCAGACGACGCAGCTTATCGACGTTGGTTTGAGCAGCATCGCGCAAAGCCGGGCGATTTGGCGTGCCAGCGTGTCGCTTCGGCGGCCTTTGCCTATAGGCCGCTCGTGAGCATTGTGGTGCCGTGCTACAAGACTGATCGGGTCTACCTGCGCGAGCTGCTGGATTCGGTGCTAGCCCAGAGCTATGACAACTGGGAATTGCTGCTGATGGACGCCTCACCCGAATGGGATGCGGTGGCCGACCTTGCGGCGGACGCCAATGACGAGCGCGTTCGCCGCATCGAGTTGCCCGGCAACGGCGGCATTGTGGTCAACACCAACGCGGGTATCGAGCAAGCGACGGGCGACTACATCGCGTTCTTGGACCATGACGACATTCTGGAACCGGACGTGTTATTCCGCTATGTCGCCGCGTTGAACAAGGCAGCAGAGGGTGAGCGTCCGCAGGTCCTGTTCTGCGACGAGGACATGTTCCAGAAAACGGGGGAGTGGGGTCAGCCGGTCTTTAAGACCGAGCTCAACGTCGACCTGCTCTACAGCCATAACTGCGTGACGCATTTTCTGATGGTGGAGAAGGCGCTAATCGATCGCATTGGCATGTCGCCGGAAGATGTCGCGGGCGCCCAGGATTATGATCTGACGCTTCGCTGCCTTGCATCGGGCGCACGGTTTGAGCATATTGCCCACGTGTTGTATCACTGGCGTGTGCATCCGGTTCCCCCCGCCGATGGTTCTGCCGATAGCAAACCGTATGCCATCGAGGCCGGGCGCCTTGCGCTGCAGCGCCACCTTGACTCGCTGGACGTTCGCGGAACGGTCGAGGATGCCGAGACGCTGTTTGTCTATCGCATACGCTATGCACTGCCGGAGCCTGCGCCGCTGGTGAGCATTGTGATTCCCACCAAGGACCACGTCGAGACGCTCGATGCCTGCGTGATGTCGATCGCTCAGAAGGTTACGTATGCCAATTACGAGATTGTTTTGGTAGAGAACAACAGCGAAGCTCCGGAGACGTTTGCGTATTACGAAACCCTGCCAGAGCGCGTGGCTGCAGCATCCGAAGGCAAGGGTATCGCGCGCGTTGTGTGCTGGCCGGGCGAGTTCAATTACTCCAAGATCATTAACTTTGGTGTGGAGCACGCCAAGGGCGATTACCTGCTACTGCTCAACAACGATACCGAGGTCATAAGCCCCGATTTTATCGAAGAGATGATGGGGTATCTGCAGCGTCCCGATGCGGGCGTGGTGGGCGCCAAACTCTACTTTGCCGATCATCTGGTGCAACATGCCGGCATTTTGGTTGGCGTGCGTGGCGCACTTGCCCATGCCAACCAGGATTTCTCGGCAAAGCGCGAGGGCTATCTTGCCCGCGCTGTGCGCCCGGGCAACTTTAGTGCCGTGACGGGCGCCTGTCAGATGGTCCGACGTGACGTATTTGAGCAGGTTGGCAGCTACAACGAGAAGTTCGCCGTCGGTTTTAACGACGCAGACTTTTGCCTGCGCGTGTGGGAGGCGGGCTACCGCACCATCTTTACACCCTATGCCGAGCTGTATCACTACGAGTTCACCTCGCGCGGCAGGGAAGAGGCCAACGAGGAAAAACTGCGCCGTTGGAAACGCGAACAGGCGCTGTTCATGCAGCGCTGGCCGGAGTTCTTCTTGACGGGCGATCCGTGGTTGGGGCCGAACTTATCCGCTGAGAGCGAGTATTTCTCGCTTTAACGCGAAGTGATGCCGAGTTTGGGCAACGATCCGGCAATCGTTTCGAGCTCATGCTGCTGTAAGTAGGCGGGATTGAGAGTTTCTTTTCTGTAGGCTAGGTAGCTGTCTCGGGTCAGCTCCCTAAGCTGTTTAGTAAAGAACTGTTCCCAGCTGAAGAACTTCTCGCAGTCGATGAAATCGGCAGGATGCAGGAGCATTTCTTGCGTTTGGGCATCGTTGAAGAGTCCCGATCTCAGCACAAGCCATTCAAACGATTCCGGCAAAAAGAGCTCGATCTTTTTAAATCTCCTGAGTGAATAGACATAGGGCATCTCGGGCCCAAAAGCGGCCCCATCTGCAATTACGAGCAAATTATGGGCTGGGGAGCTCAGAGCGGTTTCGTATATGTTTGATTTGCCACCGGCACTTACGCAGCGAATTTTACTTTTTGCGCACAGGACTTTAAAGAACTCGTAGCCGGCATTGCTGTCTTCGACGATGACTTCTTCTGGCTGATCTCCATCGTAGAGCTCGTCTCCGTAAATGCGGTAGGTAGAAGCGTACGTGCGTGTGTAGACAGGATATTTTGTTGTGGCCCTGTTGGTGTTTTTGAGGCCATAGATCTCATCCACGCTATAGGGGAGCTGGGGCAATTCGTCCCTCGCAACGATGACGTAGTAGTTGGAACTGTGTCGAGCTGCATGCTGGAATGCATGGCTCCTTACGAATTTTTGCGTATCGTCCACAAACACGATGCTGTTATCGATGCGGCCGAGTTGCGCTTCCCAATCTATGCCGCCGATGACGCGGCAGGGGACTGCGCAATTAACGATTATCCCGCTTTGGGCTCCTAGATTTTCGTATGCACGGAGGCTGTCCAACAGGGTAGTTTTGCCTGTTGCGCTTTTGCCTTGGATAATGGTGAGGTTTCGGCGAATGGTGAGTTTGACCTGAACTTTATTGGTCCTTACGGTCAGCCGGTATTCCCCTCTCATGCTCGAGCCTCCCTCAGACATTTTGCCGAGATAAGGATAAGTTCATCCATGGTGTGAACAATCTGTCCGGTATTGGTGACGCGGACTGTAAAACGCCCTTTACCAAAATCCATCATGTGGTAGAGGTTAATGGTTATGTCATGTTTAGAAGCGATGCGCAAAATCCAGTAGGCGCAATTATCTCCGCAGGTAGAGGCATTGTAGAGGTTTTCAGGCATAAAGAGCATCAGCAGAAGTGTTTTGGTGCCCGTTGATAATTTCTCGGGTGGAATAACTCCGAGCACCTTGGTGTCGATTGCGTTTGCGCCAAGAACCGTACCATTGTCAATAGATTTTATGATGCGCTGTGACAGGGGATCTTGCAGCCAAGAGGGAGAATAGCTGTAATCAAAGAATGTTGATGTGTCATAAATCACATCGTCTCTGTCGCCGTAGTGAATGCTGAGCATTGTTCCTCCATGGTTGCCTGTTGCGACTACTTTACCATGTTGGGGTCGATTTCCCTCTGGCCGTGGATAACGGGTCAATCAACATGTCTGTTAGAACGAACCGATGACTTTTACAGGTGTAATAACTTTCTATCCTGCGGTAATTGGCTGTCTCGATATGTTGGATTTAGCAGGTCGAAATAAACGATATTCCACGATAAGCTTATACAAGTTTATATAAGCCGATAAATCTTGATATAACTTACGATAGGAATATAAAGATGCGATTTGACATGAAACGACAGATTGAAATGCTTGAGACAAGCTTTCTTCCTCGTTATATGCGGGAATAGCTTGGAGACCTTGACTTGGTTCAACACCGAGCGATTTCTAGTGTTATTCAGCCGCTCAGGCGTTATTTAAAATGTCAATCAGACGGTTTATATCGCTGTCTCCAGTGCCTAAAATATCGATATTGTAACTATGCTCAGGATTAAGCCTCAGCTTTTTCTTGATGGTGCTGGGTGTCTCATCTCTGCTGTGGTCGAGATAGATAAGACGACTATTCGCATGCTGCATGAAATCTCGCACCATAGCCGAAATGTGAGAATCGCTTTCGCAAAATGAATAGCCTAAAACAACGAGAAGGCCTGTATTGTCGAGTATCTCAATAGCCTTGGAAAAGGATCTCAGCTGGGTCGTATCGATAATTGGCTTAATCGGCACTTGTGTCATAAGAAATGGAAAGACAAATTCATCCGCAGCTATGGGTTCTTTACGCACATCTCTTGAAGTGAGAGACCCAAGCGATTCGAACAACCAGAGAGCCCCTGATAGATACACACATGAATTTTCAATCAACTCAGGAAACAAAAAATCCGAAAGGCCCGTGTAATTCGTCGTCAACACGTTATCAAATCTTCCACGTAACCTTGCGTAGTAAGTATCTTGGATATCTTGGAGGGTAAACTGGTTCCGCGTCGTTATCGCATCAATAACGGTATTGATATTATTTAATGTAAACCTATATAGACCCTGCTGCTTAAATAGCCTATCGTCTTCAAATGCCTTGCGAATCAGCGGTTCAGCAACGGAAAAGAAAGCGCTCCAATAATAGTTGATCAAGCGCCAGAGCGACTTGCTCCTCCTTGTGGGATTAATAAGACTCGAGAAATACGTCTCTATAGTTCCATAGTACGCATCGTCCGGAATCACCTCGAGTGCCACTTCCTTCAAAGCGCTCACATAGCCGGCATCCTTATCTCTCTTGATCAGCATGTCAAACAGAAGATCTCGACCATAAGTATCAAGCTGATTCTCTTCATCGTCATCCTGACTTTTAATAATATGCTCACTCAGCCGTGAGCCTAAAAATGAATCCTTAGAGGCGCTGACGATATAGTTAGACAACTTGCGAAACGCCACGTTTTTGGACGAGTAGAGAAATAGATTCTGATACGAGGAGGGAGTTCCTAGATCCCGATTTACACTTTTCGAAAGGCTCCCTCGATAAAAATCTCCCAGGGCTTCATACAATGCCTCATTCTGGTAGTAGCAAGTATCGAATGTGAATTCTTTTCCAGCAAGAAGCCCAAAAGGCTCGATACATTCCGCCCCGGCACCCACTAGAAGAGTTTTACTCATAACGCCACTCCTGCATAACTGTGTTAATGATTTCAGCCCACATTGTGCCAGGGCTCGGAATATTTCTTATAATACTCCTGCATAAGAGATTGTTTGTTTAAGGGTCTTCAGCTTCCCAGTCTGCTGTTACGCGTCAAACCTCAGTTTCTAGTGATGTAATTAATTGCTTCGGCGCAAGATTGGCATAGATTCACGATAGCGTATTTTTTAATGAAGGTGACTAGGCCTACCTCGTGCATCAATTTGTTTATAAACTCATCTGCAAATGATAAGCTGATGAACGGCACATCTGCAAAGTCCAAATAGACCTTATCATCTGCATCGCTAGCCATGTTTAATGCTAAACAGCGCATTTTCGCAGCGTCGTATCTGCTTCCAAATCCGGATGATTCGTCAGCCAGACGAAGTCGGAGGCTTCTGCCTGAGGGGTCGGTTTCATGGGATTCTTTCCAAAGATTGACTGGCGAGTTTCCCTCAAAAATGTCTGACATGGATATTGATGAGTTTGTCGAGACTTGAAAATCTACTAACGTGCTTCCGCCTACCGGGGTGTTGACATTTCTGAATGCGATCGTAGCGTCTGCGCCGTTGTATTTGTGAACCTTTCTATAGCCAATGCCGTCAGACTGAATATCGAGAGAACCAGATGCTGCGTCGACAATACTGTCAAGAAGCCACAATCCGTTGCCTGCGCCATTTCCATCTGTTACGCCCTTGCTGAGAGCAAGTTGTATAGCCTCCTTTGTGTCAGCAAAGGCTACGCCGCCACTCCTAAGTGAATTGGGAATGCCAATTCCGTCATCATAGACTGCGATTGCGACTTTGTTAGATTGACGATGAACTTGGGCCATTACGTAGCCTTCAACATGCTCGCTTTGCATTTTTGTCGAATGAACAAGTACGTTATCTGATATCTCGTTTAATCCGTATTCGATTCCATGGAGAAGGCCGGGCGCAAGCACCGTAGTCTTGCGAAGCGAGTCGATAATCCCACTAACCACATCAAAATGCGTATTCCTGTCGAAGCGCCAGACTTTATCAAGAAATGATGCCGAATCGATACCGTTAGGGTCTCTGAAGGGTTTTAGTAGCCCTACAGAGTCGGCATATGTCCCCTTACGGGTCGTTTTGGAGGGAAAGAAAGTACAACCGCGGTTGGTTGAATAGGATGACAGAGTTGCAACTATGGGAAGTACGCGATTGGGATATAGCCCGCTTTCATCAGCTTCTAGCCTAACCTTAAAACTATAGAAGCCAGCATCGATAGCGGCGTCTATTTTTTTCCTGAGATAGCCAGCCGCGCCGCGAGACGGCTTTATGTTTAACACTATATAGGGCTTTTGGGGTTCAGATGTATTATTCATGGTGAAACAGCCTAGCCATGGTTCCGAATTGGCAAGTAAGACTATTCTATCAATGAAGCCCCAACCGCCTCTGATACAAGCGAAACATTGGGGCATTTTTTTTTGGCGATATTTCGGTAAATGCGTTTGATATTGTCATGATAAGTTAGTGAAACTGCCTTACCGACTTTCTCCAGCCATATTGATTGCTGGTCTTTTGGCTTGTAGATATGCGCCTTTGCGGTGCTGTATGGGCTGGCATTATTGATAGGCTGAGCTTGAGCATTTTGATGTCTTCTGCGTGCGCTCATACACTCTCCGTTTGCCGCATACTTAAACGATTTACGTCGACGTTTCCCGCTGCTGCAGGGATTCTATCTGTTATGAGTTTGGTCGGGATTTGATCTCAATTCACTGATGAGTACCGCCACTAGGCATTTCCCAATCCTGTTTATTGGCTTGCCATCTAGATCGGCGCAATCATGCCTGTTGTCTTGTTGGACCATCATCGCCGTTGCATCCTACTTGTTGCTCTGGCCTACTTTGTGTTTTGTTGCACGGGCCTTCTTATGCTGTGAGTGCGGAAAGCCTGTTTACAGACAAGGTCACCTACTACGAGTCGGGTGTCTCAGAGGCTGCTGAGCCTGAACCGATGCCGACCATCTGGAATTGGACGGCTTCGCGGTCGAGGCATTTGGCTCGACTGGTACGTTCACCTTTTCTGGGCCAACAGGACCACGAGAGATTGGGCCCGATCACAAAAGTGTTGTGCCACGCGCTGAGGTCCGTGAAAGCCTTTCGCAGCTCAGGGTGGATGGGGTAGCATCTGCTGTCTAAAGCGTTGAAGAATAAAATGATATTAAAAGCACCGCTGCCATCATAGCTCCAGATAAGAATCGAGCTACAGGGTGGAATCTAAAGTACTTTACCGAGGGTAATAAAAATTCGGCGACAAATAATCCGATTAGCAGTGCTTCAAGTACACTAAGCATATAAGTGAATAAATTGATCGAGGCATAATTGACGGTTGCGTCGGTTTTAACTAATCCCGCAACGGAGTTTAGCATAGATACTAAAATTGCCAGTACGCTGATGATAATACTGAATACGTTTGCGGATTCTTTGTTGGATTTATTCTTATGATCTTCGTCAAATTTTCGAAGAGCCATTCTGCCTTGCAATGTCAGGAAAACTTTTGAGTTTTCATGTCGAATATAGCCAAGGGCCATTAAATCCTTCAGTGATTCACTATGTTTTATCCTTTTCAATTCGCTATCTGTTAAGGGAGCACCGTTTGATTTGAGGAATGAGTACATTATTTCATCGGCTCCAAAGGGGATTGTGGTGTTTTGATCTTTCAATTTTGATTCGCTCCCCGCATATTCAGCGTTTGCATTGCTACTACTTTACTTTTCTGACCTGATGACTGCATTTGCTCAAATTAATATGATCTTTTAAATACTTTAATTCTCCGAGTGGTTGTAGGTGCCGCCAAGATTCTTTCGATAATTGATTAAGCCAGTCTCGTTCTGCCCAATGCCCTAGCCCTTATTCTTGTCTTCAGTCCGCCCATCTCTTCCGACTTTGTTATTTCCAGATACCTTCTCTTTATCCGCTCGTGTTCAGCGATGCGCACGAACCTTGCTGTGACGAGCATGGGGCCGAGTTTCCATTGATGAAGGTGCTGGCGAACCTCACCCTTTACCCGACCTTGTAGTTTATCCGGTCGATGCCGTTGCTGGCTCGGGCGGGGAGTCCGTGTAGGCGAGTGTGCCTGAATCGGAATCCGTTCTGCGCGGTGAGCTCGCGCATGCTCAACCGCTTCCTTAACTGGTTCTCGTTGACCGGGCTGACAAGACACACCGACAGTCATAGGTTCGACGCGTTTGGGGTACAGTTTCGGACGGAACCCACAAGAATGTGCGAGATGACCTAGGGGCACCTTGCAGCTGTACTGGGGTTACTGGAAGGGGCGGCAATGTCGTTGGATTAACTTTCTTCAACAGAGACTTTTTTAATTGACGCGCCCATATAAATCTTTTCTGCATACTCGACTGCTTCTGCAGTCTCTGCGACGCTCCGTCATTGGTAAAGCGAACTGACAGAGAGGGGAGTTCGATGTCATAGCTGGTATCATCATCGGAGGATAAGATTGCTTGATAGCTATATGTTTTCATCTCTAGTCATCTCAGGCTATGATATATCCGTTGGCAGCTTTTACGATTTCCGGTACGTTCCAATCGGAATCATTTTTGGTAGTTGATAGACATGGCTTCTGCTTCGTATGTGTATTCAGTTTTTATGCACTGGATAAAATCAACTGCATCTAATTTAGCTAGATCGGGAAGCGACATTGCATGGTACTAAGCTTGACACAGAAAGAAGCATATCGGGAGACACTTGCTAATCTCGTTGCTAAGCAAAACGATGGCGCTTCAATTGTTTCCGCTGAGAAGGAGCTGGAAGATCTATCGACTTCTCTCGTCCCGCGAATGCTTTACCGCTATCGACCTCCAACTGAATACGCTTTTGCCGACCTAGAAAACGCGACTGTTACATTTTCTCATCCAAGGGTTTTCAGTGATCAGCGCGACTCGGTACCGATCTATAACTGGAATGGTATAGATGAAATCGAAAGTTATCTCAATGATGATGAACACGCGTTAGAGATAATAAATCAAATTGATTTTAGACGACTTGCGTTTGTTTCAGGGGTTCTGGGGGTTCCTTTAAATCCAGCAAGAATAGATGAGTTTGAGATACTATCCGATGAGGGGAGAGTTAGCCTTTTTCGCTCGGCTGTTAAAAACTTGCGCTTATTTGTTGGAGGATTTGTTGTTCCAGTTCATCAGAATAGCTGCCGAAATTGTTGTCGCATTTTGTGCCTAACAGACAATCCTAGCGATTCGAATATGTGGAATGTATATTCCGAAAGCCAAGCGGGTTTCGTTCTTGCTTACGACAGAGGAGCTATTCGCAATTGTAATATTGCTAACGGAATGCGTACTGAAGTATTGCCAATTTTATATGATGACAAACCATTTAATTGCGACCCTCAAATTGCTTGGACTGCTGCTAGGATGCTTGGTCTTAATGTGAGCAGTGATGACATGCTTAGTGATCTACGGGCAATTTACAGAAAGGGCAGTGCGTTTGAGTGGGAGAACGAATATCGTGCCCGTCTTGTACCAGAGCCAGATGAGCTTGAGATGAATTATGTACAACGCTCATGCAAGCCGTTGCGAGTTATTCTTGGGAGCAGGATGACTCAAGAGGATAAAGAGCTTTGCATTTGTGCGGCGAATAAACTGGATATTCCTGTAGATGAACAGTGATAGTTATCCGTTAATAGTGCCGTATAGTCATTTGTTTGTCAGCTGAATCGTGTACTAGTAGACTCCTGAGTTGGCGATTGCTATATCTACTGGGGCATTTCGAAAGATAATTTGGGTTGATCCGTGGCTTGGGGCAAACCTATCCTCCGAGAGCGAGTACTTCTCGCTTCGGCGCGAAGCAATCCCAAGATCCGGCATAGTACGCTCAAGAGCCGCGAGTGCGGTGGAAGGTTTAGCCTCGTTATTGGTTTTTGGTGGTGTTATATCTGTTTGAATTTAATTCATAGGGCTGTAGGGCGTCAAAGCTGGCGGCTCTCCCCGATGGATGGATGATTTTCAATAAACCATATCTTTAGTGAAATCTAATGGATATAAATTTTTGGACTTATAGGAGCGGCGTATGGATGAGTTGAGTCGAGCGCATTATGATATGGAATCTATTGTTTCAAATATCGTGACTATTTTGGAAAACTGTAAAAGTATCGGAGATTCATTGGGGCTGCCGATGGATGCAGTAAGCATCGTGTTTGATGAAACGTTGGACGGCATTTCATTCTTCAAGGCCGTCAAAGCGGTGGCTTCAATCCCTGATCAGCTCTTTTTTAATAAGGTTGAACGCTTTCTTGTCGGACTGGATTCCGTCGATGACGAACAGCGTCGTTCGTTCTTTGCTAAGAACGAGAAGAAGTTGATCGAGAATTTTGAAACTACCTTGAATTTGATCAATAAAGTTGAAGACAGACGAAAGGTGGATTATCTAAGTAAGCTGTTCTCGGCCTTCATTGAGGAAAGCATAGGATACAACGAGTATTTGAGGCTTGCTGGTTTGGTTGCAAATACTCCTTCTACTGATTTGCAAGCGCTTTGCTCTTTAGATTTACGTGGTGACATACATCTCAATGATGTCGAGAAAGAATCTCTCGCGCAGAACGGCTGGCTGATATACGCCGGGCAAGAAGTTCTTGAATTTGATTCTTTAAGTGAGAATGACCTTCAGAAATCTGATGATCAGCTATATAAGGCCAGTAAATCTGCTGTCAGTTTTGTGAACCTGATGCGAAGCAAGACTGATAAGGGTCCTATTTAGACGGTTGATTTCCGATCTCAGTCGAACACGTTGAGCGGATAGCCCGTTCCCGCAGCTAGCTGAACGCCCCCGCGGCCCCTCATGAACTGCACCCCAAAACTTGGACGGCTTAAATAAGAACTACGCCGCAAGGGACT